>JAAZYK010000053.1 GCA_014239685.1 Dehalococcoidia bacterium
AAAGGTCCAACCAAACCTGAAACTGGCGTCTGTATTGGCGCAGGCCACTGCCAGCAATATCACCGTCATCGCTGTCGCCAGAATAATGCCGGAGGGGCGATTCATCAGGCGTCGTTCAACGCACGCAGTAAGTTTGCCATTTCCACGGATGCTTCTGCGTACCCTGATGCGTGTCCGATGCGTGCGTATGCCTGGTCCGTGGTGTATGTAGTCTGGACGCCGAATATCACGGGGACTCGGGTATCGAGGGACAAGCGCGCGATCCCGTCTGCGGATTCTTTCGAAACGTACTCGAAATGGGCCGTCTCTCCTTCGATCACTGCGCCTATGCAGATCACCGAATCATAGTTGCCCGAGCGCGCCATAACTGCTGCTGTAACCGGTAACTCAAACGCTCCTGGTACATGCGCGACGGTGACATCGGCATCCGATACGCCGAGCTCCTCGAGCCTCGCCAGAGCCGATTCCAGCATTCGGTCTGTGATGTAGCTGTTGAAGCGCGCAACCACGATTCCGATGCGTAAGCCGGACCCGTCGCTGTGGCCGTTCAATTCTCTTGGCATAACGCAGGAAGCTACCCGTCCAACCCCGCGCCGGACAGTTTGTGGCCCATTCGGTCCCGCTTCGTCTTCAGGTAGCGACGATTCTCGGGATTGGAAGGCGCTTCCAGCCCGACTTGATTGATCTCAAGTCCGTAGCCGTGGAGGCCGATTACTTTGCGTGGGTTGTTGGTCATTTGATTGAACTTCTTTACACCTAGATCGACCAGGATCTGAGCCCCCACACCGTAGTGGCGGAGGTCCATGGCGAATCCGAGATGCTCGTTGGCCTCGATAGTGTCGAGACCCTCGTCCTGCAACTGATACGCCTTCAGCTTGTTGTGGAGGCCAATTCCACGGCCCTCCTGGCGCATGTAAAGCAAGACCCCACGTCCTTCAGCGGCGATGGCCTTCCGCGCCATTTCAACCTGGATGCCACATTCACAGCGTAGGCTTCCGAAGACGTCACCAGTCAAACACTCTGAGTGGATTCGGCCGAGGACCGGGTTTCCATCTGAGACATCTCCCATCACCAGAGCAACGTGCTCGTCATGGTCAACGAAACTCCGATACGCGATGACTGTAAATTCGCCTTCCGGGGTTGGAAGTCGTGTTTCGGCGACCCTCTCCACAAGCTTCTCGTGCCTAAAGCGGTACTCGATGATGTCTGCGACGCTAACGATCGGGATGTCGAACTCGGTGGAAAGTAATTCCAGCTCCGCCCGGCGGGCCATCGTGCCGTCCTCGTTCATCACTTCACATATAACGGCAGCCTCGCGCTGCCCGGCCATCCGGGCCAAATCCACCGAGGCCTCTGTCTGGCCGGCACGCACGAGAACCCCACCAGATGCGTACCTGAGGGGGAAGATATGACCCGGCCTCGCCAGGTTTGTGGGCACAGATTCCGGGTTTGCCAGAAGTTGCACCGTATAGGAGCGGTCTGCAGAGGAGATACCAGTCGTTATACCGTCCGCAGCGTCGACCGATACGGTAAACGCGGTACCTAGCGAAGCCGTATTCCGGTTGACCATCAGCGGGATGTCCAATCGTTCCAGGTCTTCACCGAGCATTGGCACGCAAATCAGGCCGCGGCCAACAGTAGCCATGAAGTTGATGGCTTCCGGCGTGATGAAATCGGCCGCCATCGCCAAGTCACCTTCGTTCTCGCGATCTTCATCGTCAACGATGATGACCATACGGCCCGCTGCGTACCGCTTTATAGCGGCCTCAACACTCCTGGTAGATTCATCTACATCGGGCACGTTATTGGCGGGGTCAGCTTCCGGTGTAATCGGCAAGCAACTTCTCCAGATATGGGCGGGCCATCTGCTCGACGTACTTTGCGGTAACGTCGACTTCGATGTTCACTTTTGAACCCGCTGTCCGCTCTGCGATGGTCGTGTGTTCGTATGTATAAGGGATTATCGCGACGGAAAAACCGTCATCGTCCCGGTCTACCACGGTCAGGCTTGTGCCGTCGATGGTGATGAACCCCTTCGAAACGATGTAACGCATTATAGATTCGTCGGCGATAAATCGGATAACGATCGAATCCCCGTTCTTCTCCACAGCCGACACCTCGGCTATGCCGTCGACGTGGCCTTGCACCATGTGACCGCCGATGCGTCCACCTTCCGAGAGTGAACGCTCCAGGTTGACGCGGTCACCCGGTTTCAGTTCGGATAGGTTGGTACGGCTCAGTGTCTCTGGAACGACCTCGACGGACAGTTCGCCTTCTTCACCGGCGACAACGGTCAGGCAGGCACCTGCAACGCAAATTGACTCCGATTCTTTAAGTCCGATAGTGACATCGGGCGCGTAGATCGTGAGTTTCATCCCCTCGAACGAGAGGACTTCGCCAACTTCTTCAACTATTCCGGTAAACATGCAATACGTTTAGATGTGTTGTGTTTACGCTCCCGCTATCGCGGCGCGTATCCGGTGATGAGAAGATCTAATCCAATTTGCTCAACACGGATACGGTCAAGTTTAAGCGCTCTCGACACCTCTGATACACCAATCCCACCGACGGCGGGCAATGCATCGGCACCGCCGATGATGACGGGAGCTATAAAAGCCGCCACTTTGTCAGCCAGCCCGGCATCGATCACCGAACCCGTAAGGGCGGCACCGGCTTCCATCATTACGTTGATACACCCACGTTTTCCAAGGAGGTCCAAAAGGCTTCCAAAGTCAATTCCACCCGACTCGGAGCGAGAAAGACGAACCGTCTCCAGGCTAGGTGTGTCGATCGTTGATTTACATCCTTCCGCCTGAACCCACAGCACATCGCCCGGCTCGTCGAGTAACGCAGCCGTGGACGGCATCCGCCCGTCGCTATCGACAATCACCCGGAGCCGAGGTCGACCGGTCACACCATCCACTCGTGCCGTCAAACGAGGATCGTCGGCAAGCACAGTTCCTATTCCCGTAATCAGCGCATCAGTCTGCGAACGCATCAGATGAACTCGTTTTCTAGCCTCTTCCGATGTGATCCACTGGGAGTCACCGGTCCTTGTCGCGATGCGACCGTCAAGGCTGGCGGCGAACTTCACGGTAACAAACGGTCTTCCTGTCGCAATGTGGTGTAGAAACCCTTCAAGTGACTCCACCGCCCTTTCAATGAGATCCCCCTCGAGAGGCATGGCAACCTGTATTCCGGCCTCCCGCAGTTTGCGGAATCCCTCCCCATCCACGCGCGGATCAGGGTCTCCGACCGGGCAAACAACTCGATCGATCCCGGCTGCGATAAGCGCATCTGCGCAGGGACCTGTGAAATGGGTGTGTGAACATGGCTCAAGCGTCGTGTAGATGGTGGCGCCACGCGCCCGCTCGCCGGCCTGTTCGATTGCGACGACCTCGGCATGCCTTTCGGGTGCTGGTTCGGTTCTCCCCTCTCCAACTACCTCACCTTCACGGACTATTACGGCGCCCACCGACGGGCGAGGCGACACATCTCCCAGTCCGGCACGTCCAAGTTCGATCGCCCGTTCCATGTACCGTCGTTGGCCCGAGAGTCCAGATGACACGACTAGTCTTCCTGGCCCGTTCGACGCTCGTCGAAATCGATATGTAACCTCGAAGTGGTGGGTTCTGACTGCCCCTGGTAACGGCTGCCAAGTTCGCTTGAGCCGTACGGCCGATCTACCTCAGTGCTCATCCGCTGGAACGATATTTGGCCGATCCGCATGCCGGAATAGAGCGTGATCGGCAGGCGTGCGACGTTCGTCAATTCAAGGGTCAGATTGCCCTTCCATCCCGGATCTATGTACCCGGCAGTCGAGTGGATAACGAGGCCTATACGTCCAAGCGAACTCTTGCCCTCCAGTCGTGCCACGATGTCGTTCGGCAGTTCGATGTGCTCCATCGTGCCCCCAAGCACGAACTCGCCCGGATGTAGGATGAATGGCTTGTCGTCAGGAATCTCTTGTCGTGCCGTCAGGTCAGACAGGTCTTCACGGACATCGATATATGGCTTGCTGGAGTTCCTGAACACAAGGATGGGCTTATCAAGGTGCAAGTCCACGCTGGCAGGTTGAATATCGCGTTCGTTCAGTGGTTCGATAACGATTTGCCGGGCTGCGAGTGCTTCCTTGATTGAACGGTCGCTAAGGACCATGTGGGTTCCTGATTCTGTTTGTGCCGGTTGTGAAGTGACGTGACACCTAGGC
Organism: Dehalococcoidia bacterium; assembly: GCA_014239685.1. GTDB lineage: Bacteria > Chloroflexota > Dehalococcoidia > Lucifugimonadales > Lucifugimonadaceae. The sequence goes on from JAAZYK010000053.1 coordinate 4,211, forward strand.
CGGAATTCTACTGGACTGGGCGTGAGCGCGATGCCGCATGCAATCGTAATCGCGCGATGGGGGAGGTGGTTATGAAGTCACTAAGTGTTCATGCAGCCATGTCGTAAGAGTCAATTGGTATCGACCCGAAGGCTAATACCAGCCCGGCATTACGGTATCGACGCGCTAAAAGTGCTTCTACATCTTGTCATTCTTAACGCCAGAGAAAGAATGACGGTTTGCTGGATTCCGGGTAGGAAGCACGGGTGCTTTGATCTCTCGAAACGCGTTTACAAAAAAAGTAGGCGCCCGTCGCTGACGGGCGCCTACAGGGCAGGAGGGGTAGCAGCGTTTACGTACTGCTTACTCGGTTGTACGAACTACTGGGCTGCAGGGATCACAATTGCGAAAACTGCCGACACGCTAGCCGTCACGTCCACGTCGCCGGGGCTGACCTGAGTCGGGGCAAAAGAACGAGCCGAATCACCAAACAAGGATGCCTCGGCGACAGCAAACATCGGCTCCGGGGAGGTACCGCCGATCTCCTGAAGGTACACCACCGGCCCAAGCTCGACTCCGAGGATCCGTGCGTAAAGCTCGGCCTTGTCGTGGGCGTCACGTGCAGCGAGGTCGCGGGCGGTGTCGCCGTAAAGGGCAGGGTTGTCCAGACCAAAACTGATCCCGTTGATCCGTACCTCGTCGCCCGCTGCCTCGGAAACCTTATCGATCACGTTTCCGACATCGTCGAGATCACGAATGGTGACCTCTACGGAGTTGGAGACGATGTATCCGATGATGACAGATTCGCCGTACTTGCCAATCGCCGACTCACGCTCCACGTATGTGGTGTACGGCTGGATGCTGAAGTTCCGGGTGATGATGTCATCCTGGGCAACTCCGGTGTCCGTGAGGGCGTTACGGGCGGAATCCATCGCCTCGGCGGCAACCTGGCGGGCTTCACTGACGGTGGTCTCACGCGTTTCCACCCGGAGGTTTAGCGTCGCAATGTCCGAGTCAACGGCAACCGTGCCACGTCCTGATACGGAAATCCCGACCTGCTGGAACCCGCCGCTGACCTGGCTGGCCGCAACCGGTGCGAAGTCATTAAATCCAATGGGAATTGCTTCGGTGGACGGTGCATATATCGTCCCGGCGGGCACATTGGTGATCTGGCCGATCGGGGCAACCGTCGCCAGTCCATCTTCGCCCCCGGCCTCATTTGAGTCCGAGCTGCAAGCCACGGTGGCGACCATCATCAGCGCTATAGCGCCGCCAATGACGAGGGATTTCCTTGTCCGAATCTTCTCCAGCATTTTTTTCTCTCCTAACAGCCGTATTCGGCGTCTGTATACGTGCAGATAATTTCGGGTCGTTTGTCTTTGAATCGACCCTTCACAACTACAGACGTTCATTGGCCTGAAAATGTTCCCGATATCTGGGGAAGCGATGCGTACAACCACGAAGGAGAACACAGCGTACTCTTGCCTATAATCAACTAGACAGATTCAATAGACCACTTGGTTCTTGACTCTCGCACCTTCCCAACGTCTCCCTGACCAGCCTGGAGTTTCCTGGGGCCTTTGAAATCTATACGTGATATATCTGAGACCGCCATCACGGCGGTCCTCATCTTCGTGATCCTCCAGATCTCCGCTCAATCTTTCCGCGTGGATGGCAGGAGCATGGATCCGACGATGGCCGACGGTCAGCACGTCCTGATCAATAAATTCATCTACGCAAGCGCTAATCGCGGCATCTTTGGCGACATTCTGCACGCCGTTAAGGGTGGTGATGATGGTGAACGCGCTTACCTGTTCCACCCACCTCAACGTGACGATGTAATCGTATTCACCCCACCCACAGGTCCGGCCGCTGAATTTCTTGTAAAACGTGTAATCGGGATTCCACGGGATGAGATCGATATCCGCGGCGGTCAGGTCTGGGTGAACGGAGAGCCTCGGGTCGAGTCGTATCCGGTTACCCATGAAAACGGTGGGATTTATCCCCTCACAGTAGAGGCCGACAATTTGTTCGTGCTGGGAGATAATCGCGGCCGATCAAACGATTCGCGCACCTGGGGACAGCTCCCCGCAGGAAACGTGGTCGGGCGTGTCTGGTTTGGATACTGGCCGCCGGAGCAGATGAAACTGTTCTCGTCCGTCGGATCAGCCGTCACTCAGATCAATCTAGGAGCCCCTGTCGGTTTGCTAAGGTAATCACTACCTCCCTGTCGTCCTGTAGACAAACTACCGAACCCTCACGGGCACACTTGCATAAGACTTACGCGTCTTACGTAGGTCCTGAGCTTAGGGTAAAGTTGGCCTATCCCATACTGGTGATCTGTACTTCGACCAATATCTGTGTTGCAGACGGTCGGATATCGAATCCAAATTTGTGACGACTTCAGGAGGATCCGATGGTAGATGAGCGGCTCACGACCATGGCTCACCTGCTCCGGCGTGCAGGGTTTGGCTCTTCACGTGATGAACTCGAAGACTACGCGGCGCGACCTTACGAAGATGTGGTCGACGATCTCGTGAATCCAGAACGGTTTGAACCTCTGGACGAAGACACTCTTGAACGGTTCTACCCACACATCTTCTCTAACAAGGACAACCCGGCCGTTTGGAATGGCAGGTGGTTCTGGCGGATGGTCAACACGCGACGTCCCCTTGAAGAGAAGATGGCTCTGTTCTGGCACCACGTATTCGCCACGGGCTGGACCAAGAGCGAGCACACGCCATCGATGGTCATTCACATTGAAATGCTCCGTAAGAACGGCCTGCAGAACTTCCGAACACTGTTGCTTGAGATATCGAAAGATCCGGCCATGAGCTTCTGGCTGGACAACTCCGAGAACCACGGTAACGCCCCGAACGAAAACTACGGGCGTGAGTTGCTTGAGCTGTTCTCGATGGGAATCGGCACGTACGGCGAGCCGGACGTTAAGGACGCAGCGCGCGCCTTTACCGGCTGGACCTTCGAGCAACCGCTCCCGCTCTACCCCACCGGTCACTACAACGCCAAGTTCCAGTTCCGGCCGGAAGACCACGATAACTCTGAAAAGACGTTCCTCGGGGTGACGGGTAACCTCAACGGTGAAGACATCATCGATCTCATCGTCAAACAGGAAGCAAACGCCCGATTTATATGCCGCCACATCTACAACTTTTTTGTTGCAGACGAGCCTCAAATCCCGGCCTGGAGCGTGACGCCACCACAGGATGAGGCGGGGATCGACATTCTTGTGAAGTCGTACATGGATTCCGACGCGGACATCCGAACCGTGATGAAGACTCTGTTCCTGTCCGACTTCTTTAAACGGGCTCGTGGTAAACGGGTCAAGTGCCCGGCGGAGTTCATCGCCGGCACGATAAAGCTCACCGGTGAGTTCCGAGAAATCGAACCCGGATTACCTACGCTGGACGCGGCAAGCATCGTGATGGGCCAGAAGCTGATGGACCCGCCGACGGTCGAAGGCTGGCACACGGGCAAGGAATGGATAGACGGAGGAACGCTCACGGAGCGTATCAACTTCGCCACCGCCCGGGTCGGGAACCCGGAGATGCCAGGTACAAGGACTATCATAGACCGGCTTTCTGGCTCAGGTGATCCGATCACCCCGTCCGAACTCGTTGACGGCGTACTGGACCTCGCCGGTCCGATAGAAGTGGCGGAAGAGACTCGCACGGCGCTGTTACATCTCGCAGAGCTCGATGGAGAACTTGAATTCGACAGTTCATCCGAACGCACGAAAAGCGAGGACCGGATTGCTCGAATGCTGGCCCTCGCGGTCGCATCTCGCGAGTACCAGTTCGCGTAATTGAATGAACCAACGTACTGCCCCCGCAACGGGGCAGGCTCCTCAAACCAGTCGCACCAGTAAACGGCCTTAAGCGATCTTCAGATAAAGGCCCAATTCACCGCAAACCAGGGGAGGACCGATCAAACATGACAACCAACGGAAATAGCGCCAACGGGACCAAAAAAGATCCCGTACTGGTTGTCGTGCAGCTTTCGGGCGGCAACGACTTCATGAATACCCTCATCCCATACACGGCTGGGATGTACTACGACAACCGGCCGCTTGTCGGGATCCCGGAGGACAAGTCCCTCCCGATCAACGACACGTTGGCATTCCACCCGTCCGCGGCACCATTAAAGAACATGTTTGAGGACGGAAAGGTCGCGATCGTTCAGGGGATCGGGTACCCCAACGCTTCCCGGTCCCACTTCCGGTCTATGGACATCTGGCACACCTGTGAGCCTGAAATCATCGCAACCGAGGGTTGGCTGGCCAAGGTAATCAAACAATTCGACCCCAATTCAGTGAACCCTTTAACGGGCGTCAGTTTCGGACGCGGCCTGCCGCGTGCGATGGCTGCACCTGGCGTCGTTGCCACGTCTGTGGATGATCTCGACAATTACGGGCTGATGACCAGCATCGAGGCCGACCAGCGGCGCGCCGAGGACCTTGCGATCTTCAAGCGCATGTACACGCCTGCCATCGGTTCCGGGCTCGTCATGGATTACTTCAGCGACACCGGCCAGAGCGTTCTCTCCGGGGCAGACCTGATCAAGGTTGCACCACAACGATACACGTCAACTGTTGAGTACGCTGACAACCCGATCGCCAAATCCTTACGGGACGTAGCAAGAGTCCACACGGCCGAACTCGGCACCCGGATTTTTTACACGCAGCACGGCGGATATGACCACCACGCGCAAGAAGTACCGACTCATGCCCGACTGCTTGCAGAACTGACCGGGGCTATCAGTGACTTCTGGCAGGACCTTCGGGAACACGATGCTGCGGATAACGTGTCCATGCTTGTATTCACCGAATTCGGCCGACGTATCAAGGACAACGGTTCCGGGACCGATCACGGCTCAGGCGGCGGCGCTTTCATCATAGGCGACAACGTCGATGGGGGACTCTACGCCGAGTACCCGTCGCTTGCGCAGGCGGACTGGGAGCGCGGCGAAGATTTGGCACACACGTTTGACTTCCGCGGCGTGTACGGCACGATGCTCCAGAAGCACCTGAACGTCGATCCAGAGCCAATTGTCGGCGGCGTTTACGAACAGCTACACGTCTACAAAGAGACGGTGAACGTGTAGACAGACAGCCACCTGAAACGCCCTTCAGAAAACCCCAAAACACAGGGGACTCGGAGAACGACCATGACCACATCGGCAACGAAGCCCAGTAGCCCACCATATGCCCTGCTGCGGGCCGGTTTCCCATTCCTAGCGACACTCGGTATGCGTCGCGTCACCACTTACCCAATGGATATCGTCATGGGAGACGATGACAAGCTGTTTGTTCTATGTCGAGCAGACAGTCCCGGGTTGGGTGGCAGCAACATTCGACGCATCAACTGGGAGGACGAAGACCTTGACACTCTGGGTGGCGGAAAGCTGCTCTGGCCGGTACAGATGATTCGCGACTCCGCCGGCACGCTATATATTTCTGACGAAGGCAGTCACCAGATCGTCAAGTTTAATCAGGACGGCACCGACGCTGGCGATTGGGGCGAGGAAGGGTCCGCGGTGGGCCAGATGAACCGCCCATCTGGAATCGCATTTGATCTCGACGAGAACCTATTGGTCGTGGACACCCTGAACCACCGCGTTCAAAAGTTCAACAAAGACGGCAGGTATATTTCCGGGTTCGGAACAAAAGGCTCAGGACCGGGCGAATTCGACATGCCGTGGGGCATCGCCGTGAACGGCGAAGGCGACATTTTTGTCGTGGACTGGCACAACGACCGGGTGCAGAAGTTCAACGCCGACGGTGAGTTCATCATGGAATTCGGCTCGTCTGGCTCAGGCGATGGCGAGTTCAACCGGCCGGCCGGTATCGAGATAGATCACCACGGCGATATCTATGTCGCCGACCGCGGGAACAACCGGGTCCAGCAGTTCGCGCCTGACGGTCGTTACGTAGACAAGTTCATTGGCGATGCGACTCTCTCCAAAAGCGGTGAGACTTACGTCCGGGCCAATCCAGCCGTGCTCCGCAACCGCGAGATGGCTAATACGGAGCAGCAGAAGCGGTTCCGGGGACCGGCCGTGCTGAGGTTTGACGACGAGGGACGGATGTACGTTCCAGACTTTGGAAGCCACAGGGTTCAGGTCTACAAGAAGCAAGCCTACGCACTGACCCCAGAAGAGATTGCTCCGGTGCCAAATCACCCTACCCTTTACACGGTCTGAGACCGATTACCAGCCGTTAAACGAAAGACATCTCGTTAATATCTGGACCTGTTTCTTGTTTGACCCGGAATAAAAAAGGAGACGAGCCTTTTGCCGATGATGTACGGCTTCGCACAGCAGCGCAAGCAGTTGCTGGAGGTCGAGTTGGAACGACTCCGAAACGAGATGCCGCAACTTGGAGCGATGCGGGTCGCATTAACGGGCGATCTGGCGATGGGGCACGTCACACCGGAGACGCCACTTGAGTTGGTTGTCGTGCAGATGACAGACGAATCATTCCACCGGAGAGCTGATTTCTGGACCACGCACCTACGGCCCAGGATTGACACAAGTTTTTTCGTTTATACACCCGAGGAGTACGAGGAGCTGGCAGACAGCGATCCCATTCTCGTGGCTGTGGAACGCGAGGGAGAACTGATCATTGGCTGAATCGGCAGCACTCAAGAACGCCAGCAGGTGGATGAAGCAGGCCGTTATCGATCTGACCGACGCTGAGTTCGTCGCCGCTTCTGGAAGGCACGCATTGGCATGCTTCTTATCCCACCAGAGCGCCGAGAAGGCGGTAACCGGCTACCTGATCGCTCGCGGCGCTGAGATGGTCTGGGGGCACTCCCTTGCCGATCTCTGCGAGGACGCGATGGCCGTCGAGCCCTCGTTTGATTTCATGAAGTCGATCGGGCCTCTTCTGGATAAGCACTATCTGGGTGCTCGCTATCCGGGCGGACTCCCAGGAGGTGTTCCGGCGGAGGTCTACGAGTCGCACGATTCTGAACGTGCATTGGAGATCGCTCGGGACATCAACCAGTTCGCACAAGAACGGATCGACCAGTTACCGGTTTAAGATTGATCTGCTAAACCACTATCTCTGCTGCCGAGTGGAATAAATCAATGGCGAAATATGGCGAGGGCGACCGGGTCGTTTTGCATCCAAACATAACCGGCCAGTACGGTGAGTACGAGGGCCGTATCGGTGTAGTGCTCAATATCGAGGCAGACGTGCTACACCACCATTTAGGCGGCGTCGCACAATACCGGGTTCAAGTAGAAAATGAGATCCCCGTCGTCGCAATTTCCGTATCTGAAAAAGAGTTGATGCGCGCAAGGCGCAACGCAAGTAATAGTTAATACGGATACCTGAAACAGGCCTCAATGGGTATATTTATTCGCATCATAGTCCCGATTGTGTTGTTCCCGTTGTTGCGGTGGGGCGTGCCGCGGTTTCTGTCATGGGTAGGCCGAAAATACGACATGAAGCAGGCGGAGAAGCGCTCGGATGGGCCTGTGATCGAGGGACGGCTGACCCGCGAGATATTCCCGACACGTGATTTGCGGTACGTGGACTTCGGCCAGTAAGACGAAGCAAGCAAACTCCAACCCTCATACCGTATTTAGGCTTTAGACGCCCTGAACTATGAAGGACTTTGTGTCTGCCGCACGATGACGGATCTCTGCTACCGGTGCGTATTCAGGTGAGGTAGCCCACTCTTGTAGGGCCGCGACGTCTGGGAACTCAAGGATGACGATTCGGCCCGGATTCCAGCCCCCTTCGCCTGACGTAACTTTACCGCCACGCACGAGGTAACGACCGCCATACTGAGCGATGGTTGCCGGTACTTTGGCCTGGTATT
>JAAZYK010000054.1 GCA_014239685.1 Dehalococcoidia bacterium
GTCCGCGACGTCGCAGCGCGCGCCGCACCACTTGTCGAGGCCAATTTCCCAAAGGTGTTGAGACGTGTAGGTGGCTACAACCTTGACCTAGTGAACGATCCAGAGGGACTCAACCTCGCACAGCTCATGGTCGGTTCCGAGGGCACACTTGCCGCTGTCACATCAGCCCGATTGAACCTAGTCACAATCCCCGATTTTTCCGGACTAGCCGTCTTGCATTTCAAGGGTCTGGACGAGGCAATGGAGGCCACCGTCGCCACCCTTGACCACGATCCGTCTGCGGTCGAGCATATCGGCGCAATCATCATCACGCAGGCCCGCAGGCACATCAGTTACTCCAGGAATCTCGGCTTCCTTCAGGGCGAGCCGACCGACATTCTCGTCGTGGAGTTCAACGGGGATTCTCAAGAAGAGGTCGCTGATAAGTTCGACAAGCTCGAACAAGACATGACACGAAAAGAGCTCGGGTTCGCCATGACACGGCTCCACACCGCGGCCGAACAGGCACAGGTGTGGTCCATGCGCGAGGCCGGACTCGGGCTGATGAATAACGTAGAGGGCAGCGCCAAACCGCTTCCGTTCGTGGAAGACACCGCCGTCGCACCCGAAAAATTGCCCGAGTACGTACGTCGATTCCAGGAAATCATAAAGAACTCCGGCACCGAGGCCGGATATTACGGACACGCCTCAGTGGGCTGCATGCACATACGTCCGTTGATCGACATCAAGACCCGAGAGGGCATGGACCGACTCTACAAGATCAGCGACGAGGTGTCCGATCTCCTGAAGGAGTTCGGTGGTTCGATGACCGGCGAACACGGCGACGGGATCGTGCGCGGCTTCTGGACCGAGAAGATGTTTGGATCGGAGTTGGTTGAGAACTTTCGAGAGGTGAAGCGGGCGTTCGACCCAAATACGATCATGAATCCAGGGAAGATTTTCGATACGCCCCACATTCTAGATAACCTGCGGTTTGGCGAGGAATACCAGTCACATGAAATTGAAACGCGTCTGGACTTCACGGCCGAAGGCGGCTTTGCCGGAGCCGTCGAGATGTGCAACGGCGTAGGCGCGTGTCGCAAGCTCAACCTGGGTGCTATGTGTCCTTCTTACATGGCGACCCGCGAAGAGGAGCACACGACGCGCGGCCGGGCAAACGTACTTCGGGCGGCGATCTCGGGCAAATTCCCGGTCGATCAGCTGACCTCTAAGCGGACGTTCGAGGTGCTGGACCTTTGCCTGGAGTGCAAGTCATGTAAAGCGGAATGTCCTTCAAATGTGGACATGGCCAAGATCAAGTATGAGTTCCTGCACCAGTACTACAAGACGAACAAGGTGCCGCGCCGGTCAAGGATGGTCGCCGATATCCACAAGACTAACGCCCGGATGGCGCCAATCGCCCCGATAGCGAACGCCATCACTCAGAGCGCGCCGATGCGCTGGGCGCTGGACAAACTTGTCGGCTTTTCGTCGGATCGACCTGCGCCTCCGGTGGTGCGGAACACCTTCCAGAGATGGTTCGACAAGCGGAAGGCGCCGACCGGAACGTTCCCTCGCGGCAAGATCGTGCTGTTCCATGACACCTTCATGAACTTCAACTACCCGTCGATCGGCGTCGCAGCGACAGACCTGCTTGAAGCGCTCGGTTTCGAAGTCATCATTCTTAAAGACCGCAAATGCTGCGGCCGTCCGATGATCTCAAAGGGGCTGCTGGACATGGCCGGTGAAAACGCCCGTTACAACGTCGATCTCCTGTACGAGTACGTTGAGCGCGGGATCAAGATCGCTGGTTGTGAGTCGTCGTGTGTAATGACCCTCAAGGACGAATACCCCGATCTCTTGGGCGGGGATGAAAAGGCCCGAGCGGTTGCGGATAACACCGTGATGCTTGAGGAAATCATCGCCGAGTGCCTTGGAGATGATGGGCCACAGCTTGAGTTCACAAATATGCCAAAGAAGGTTCAGTTTCTGGGCCACTGTCACCAACGGGCCCTCACCGGCCTCAATTCCAGTATCAAGGCGCTAAACCTGCCACCTAACTTTGAAGTGATCGATATTCCGGCCGGTTGCTGCGGCATGGCGGGGTCTTTCGGATACGAAAAAGAGCACGTCGAGGTGTCCATGGCTGCGGGCGAAGAGCGTTTCTTCCCATATGTCCGGAACAATCCAGACGCAGAAGTTTGCGTCACGGGTATTTCGTGCCGGGAACAGACATCCTTTGGTACGGGCCGTACCGCTCGTCACCTCGTGGAAGTGCTAGCCGACGCTCTGAAGAAATAGCCTTCGGTCGGCGCGCCATTGGCCACCTTTACAGTGTTTGTTGCAAACATTTCCCGCTTCCGGACCTCTCCACCGTGCCCGGAAGCTCTTGGAGATTCGACGTACGCATCTATCCTTTCCCCGTATGGCCTGATCGACCCAAAGGCGTCTCGGTACGCTCTTATCCTGTTACTGGGCTGAAGCCTGTGTCATGTGTACGATTCGTACCACTTTGTGATGATGATCTAGTAAAGCGCGCACGGGAGGTTGGCCTAATTGGAGATCGTGTTCTTGGATCACGCGTGGTCGCGTGATGCGACTAAGGTCGGCGGTAAGGGTGCTGGGCTCGGTCGATTAGCTGGGGATTTTGCGGTGCCTCCCGCATTCATCGTGACTACGGATGCGTTCAATCGTTGGGGAGAATGCCGGCACAATTCCTCTGACCCACCTGACGACATGATTCAGGCTGTCGGTGCCGCGTACGACACGCTGGGAACGCTGTGCGACACCGACGATCCGACGGTCGCCGTCCGTTCCTCCGCCGTGGACGAAGACGGTAGCGACAACTCGTTCGCCGGGCAGCACGAGACTTTTCTCAATGTGAAGGGTGATGATGCTGTCGCTAGGGCCATCGTCCGTTGTTGGTCCTCTTTGGACGGTCATGTTGCGATGGACTACCGACGTCAGAGCGGTATCGCGGTGAATAACGCCATCATGGCGGTCGTTGTTCAGCAGATGGTACCGGCCGATGTTGCGGGGGTGGCATTCAGCGCTAACCCGATCACCGGCGATCTCGGCCAGGTTGTTATCAACTCGAGTTGGGGGCTAGGCGAAAGCGTCGTCAGCGGCACAGTTACGCCCGACATGTACACGATCAATAAATCGGACGATAGCCTCGTCTCGTCCCAGATTTCAAACAAAACAAAGATGACGATCTCCAAAACCGACGGTGCGGAAGAGGTCACCGTTCCCAAAATCATGCGGGATCAGTCATCGATGTCTGATGGGCAGGTTCTCGATGTCGCCCGGCTCACAGCCTCACTGGAGAAAGCAGAAGGCCATCCGGTAGATATCGAGTGGGCGCTCTTCAAGGACAATCTTTACCTCCTTCAGTGCAGGCCGATAACCACGCTCAACTGAAAAGATTCAGTAAATGAGCAACGTGAGAGAGTGCCAAAAGATCAGAAATATACCCAGCCCTGGATCATCTAACAGGTCTCATAGACCTAGCGAGAAGACCATCACCCGGAACCAAAACTAATACTTATCCCACCAAAGTTCACGGTGACATATGCGGGCCCGGAAGACGAACAGCTGTTGCGCGTACAGGACCCTTACCAAGCCCTCAACCAGGTCACACTTCTGACCGGGTGGATCTGGGAGAAGCACATAAGGAAAGGGTCCAGTAGATGCAAGTAGATCGCCGCTGTTGGCCCTGAAAACGTAACGATGGCGATCCGACGTCGAAAAAGTGAGGGCGGATCGCCGCGTCTGGGTCCATAATCTATTGATCCCGTTTCTAGGAATCCCACTTGGTCTGATTCTCGGACGTCTTAATCCCTGATATTTATCCCACCTGGAATCCATCTCGATACGAATGCCAGACATATCTGAACTATCGACCATCCCGAGGACTGGTGCGCCTGCTACGCGTTGGACTGTGATCGCAGTGGTGCTCGGTGCCACATTGATGCCGCTCAACTCCACGATGATTGCTGTGGCACTGCCTGAGGTGACCGACGATCTCGGCGTCACGGTGTCCCGTTCGGCGTGGCTTGTGACGGCGTACCTGGTCGCACTTGCGGCGCTCCTACCGCTCGCCGGCGATCTTGCGGATCGGTTCGGACGGCGGCGCATGATCCTATCCGGGCTTATTGTCTTCGGTTTCGCATCTATCGGAGCGGCGGTTTCGCCAGATTTCGAAACGCTCCTAGTCTTCAGAATCCTTCAGGCGATTTCTGGTTCGATGGTATTGCCCGCCGGCTGGGCCGTAATCCGAGAAGTCGTGCCCGAGCACCGGCGCGCATACGTATTCGGGTTGATGGGTTCGATCATTGGTCTGTCCGCAGGTGCAGGACCGCCTATTGGTGGCCTTTTGACGGAACTTGCGGGCTGGCGCGGTATCTTCTACGTGAACATCCCTGTCGTGCTGTCAGCATTGTTGCTCGGATGGCGTGTTCTACCGCGGAGCAGGCAACGAGATAAAGCTGGGGCTCAATTCGATTACACCGGGGCTGTGCTACTTCCGATTGTTCTAGCGGGGTTGGCTGGGGTGCTCACGGCGATAGCTCGTGGAGCTCCATGGTCGCTGGTCGGAACAGCCGCTGCGGCCGTCGCCGGTGGCGCCGTACTGCTCGCGTTCATCGAGACGCGCGCCTCATCTCCGGTAATTCAGCCGCGATTATTCCGGATACGGGCCTTCACAGCGGCGGCGGGCGGCGTGGCGTTCAGCAATATGGCGATGTATGTCACACTGCTGGCAGTTCCATTGATGTTGACCGCAAGGGGTGGCTATACCACGATCGAGATAGGACTCGTTCTAACTGCGTTATCAATAGCGTCGTTTCTCGTGTCACCGGTCGCCGGACGTTTTGCGGATAGACTGGGCCGCCGGACTCCGACGGTACTCGGACTGGCAATCTCTACAGCAGCAGCCTTTCCGCTTGCTTTCGAGGGTTACGATATCTCCCTGCCGGTACTGGTCGGCACTTTGGTTGTGTTTGGCATCGGGTTCGGCATCGCAAACCCCGGTATGCAAACCGGTGCGATCGAGTCCGCTCCCGCAGACCGAACTGCTGCCGCCTCAGGTGTCTACTCCACGAGCCGTTATTTTGGCAGCATCGTAGGTTCCGCAATTCTCGCAGGACTGATTGGGGCCGACCGGACAAACGTATCAGGCATAGATGGTGTATTCATCCTGGCATTTGTCGCGTCAGCCATTGCGCTGGTCTCGGTGATCGGTATGAAAGGCCGGAAGCCTGGTGAATCATCGACCGAACATGCCGGGTCGACGGTCGTGGCCGGAGACTAGCGGCCGATTTGACCGAGCGAAGGATTATCGACAATAACCTCGCAAGAACGGCGCTCAATCCGCCCGGCGCAGTGTCCTGAGTCTTTCAAAGAACCGGGAAGTGCTATTACGCCGTGTCTTACTTCTTGCAAGCGGCACATTCCTCATCTTGCGCATCGTCATGAAGAGCGTCTCAAGCGCCGACACCGAAACCGCATGAGTACCCCAAATAAACCCTTCCGTGTCGGGCTAGATTCGGGCTAGCGCTCGTTTCGCTGCTGCTACCGTGTCCGCAATATCTTGGTCTGTGTGTGCCAGGGACACGAACCATGCCTCGAACTGAGACGGAGGCGGGTATATCCCTTCTTCCAAAATAGCGTGGAAGAATTTTGCGAAACGATCTCGATCGGTTGCTGATGCTGAGTCCATGTCAGTCACAGGCTCGCCGGTAAAGAACACGGTCAAAAGGGAGCCAACGCGATTAACCACCGCAGGAACCTCAGCTTCTGCGAACGCCTCGGAGAGGCCTTTAGCCAGAGCCGCACCCTTGCGGTCGAGTTCTTCATAGACGCCAGGCTTGGCAAGTTCTTCAAGCATAGCGATACCAGCCGCCATCGCCACCGGGTTTCCGGAAAGTGTGCCGGCCTGATACATCGGTCCCAGCGGGGCTACGGTGTTCATGATCTCCGCGCTTGCGCCGTATGCGCCGACCGGCAATCCACCCCCAACAATCTTGCCAAGGCAGGTTATGTCTGGGGTTACACCGAGGATTGACTGTGCTCCTCCCAGAGCAACTCGGAATCCGGAGATAACTTCATCGAAGAGAAGAAGCGCACCGTCTTTCTCCGTAGTATTTCGGAGTCCCTCAAGGAAACCCTCGACGGGCCGTACAACGCCCATGTTTCCTGCGACCGGCTCGACGATCAGTCCGGCGATCTGACCTGGGTTGTCGGCGAACAATTTCTCGACGGCTGCAAGGTCGTTATATGGGGCCACCAGCGTGTCACGGGCGTAATCCGGGTGGACGCCTGCACTGTCCGCGATTCCGTGTCCCGCCGCGGCAGACCCGGCTGACACGAGCAGTGCATCGTCGTGCCCATGGTAGCCACCGATCAATTTTATGATCTTGTTGCGGCCTGTGTACGCCCGAGCCAGTCGGAGGGCGGACATCGTGGCCTCGGTCCCAGACGAAACGAATCGCACCATCTCAATCGACGGCACCGCGGACACCATCAGCTCCGCCATGCGGACCTCTGCTGCGGTGGGAGCGCCGAAACTCGTTCCATTGATCGCGGCGGACTGCACAGCCTTTAGAACGGCGGGATGGGCGTGCCCTAAGATCATCGGGCCCCAAGAGCAAACGTAATCGATCAACTCATTGCCGTCTTCGTCCCAGACGCGTGAACCCTCCGCTCGATTGAAAAAGAGTGGTGTCCCACCTACGGACGTCCAGGATCTTGCGGGACTATTAACGCCCCCGGGGATAAGTTCACGGGCGCGGTCAAACAACTCTTGCGAGCGGGTGGTATCCAAGTGTGATCACCTGTCGGTCAGGCTAGAAGGGTTTTGCTGTGCGTTAAATACAGGCGAGGATTCTACCCGAGCATCGCCTCTAACGGGACCGGTTATCTGGCGTTGTCTTCGTTTACTTCAGACTCTACCTGAGTATCTTCATCGGGGAGTCCGAACAATCGGGAGATCGCACTGGCCGCTTCATCATCATCACGCGTCCTGAGGAACAAGATCGGATCTGCAAGAATTTTTGAGACAACCGATTTTGTCATCGACTCTATGATCGAGTGCTGCTCTTCCGTCAGGCCCTTTAAACGGCGAAACCCGTTTCGTAACTCCCGCAGTCTGATCTCTTCCGCGTGTGCGCCAAGAGCCCTGATCACCGGCTCGGTAGCAAGAGCCGTGAGTGACTCGTTGAAGCGTGGAACGTCTCTGTCCACAATTATCTCCGCTTCCGCTGCCGCGCCTGCGCGCTCGGCACGGTGCTCGTCGGCGATCGCCTGCAAATCCGGAAGGCCGTAGAGAGTAACGTTCGGCAGCCTACCAACCGCGGCCTCTATGTCACGTGGCATGGCGAGGTCGAGCATCACCAGCGAGTGAGGATTGGCGTCCGAGTTTTCCAGCGCCGCCTGAACCATTTCTATGGTGATGATGGGTTCGCTGGCGGCGGTTGCGGAGATCACTACGTCCGCGTTTGCGATGGCGGAACCGAGGTTGTCCCTAAGCACCCAATCACCGCCAAGTTCTTCTGCGACGCGTTCTGTTCGCTCTGCGTTGCGTCCGACGACCGTCAGCCGACCGGCGCCCATCCGCCCTAGCGTCCGCGCTGCAAGTTTACCGGTCTCGCCTGCTCCAACCAGCACAACATGACGATCTTTCAGCGATCCGATTGCCCGCTCCACAAGTTGAACGCCAATAGAACTGACAGTTAACCGACTGCGACCAATTCCGGTATTCTCGCGAATTCGTCTACTACTGCGAAGTGCGTAGTGGAACAACCTGGAAAGAGGAGTATCGACCGAGCCAGCCTCGCCAGCCAGTCTCAGCGCGGTCTGTACCTGCCCAGCGATCTGATGCTCGCCGATGACCATGGAATCAAGTCCACAGGTCACCCGAATAGCGTGTCGAATGGCAACATCGCCTTCGTACAGATAAGCGACCTCAGAGACCTCGTCGTCGTCTAGGTCTGCCATACCACCCAACGACGATATGAGGCGTGCGCGGGCACCGTCAAGGTCTTCACCGGTGGTGTAGATCTCGGTGCGGTTACAGGTCGAAAGGACCACCGTTTCTCCTAGCTGCTTTTGCAGTTGGAGTAAGAGGTCCGGAAGGTTCCGGTCATTGACCGAAACTCTCTCCAGGAGTTCTGTTGGGGCGGTCCGGTAATTCAGCCCGGCTACGAGGAAATTCAAGGTGGCTCCGTGTTGTACGCGACAGCGAGAAAACTCTAGCACAGCGTGACGAAAGTCACAAAGCTCGACCTAGGCATTCATCGTGTAAGTCCATGCTACTATCCGGACTCCCTGTCGCAGGTGTGCGATGAACCGGCGATCAAGCCGTAAATCACCACCAATTCACCGGGTTCCAATTGATCAGGCCCCACGTATTTCCAGACCGGAGAAGGATTTGGCCCTCAACATCAAATCGCCGCAAGAGCGCGGTTACACAAACCCGGATCTCCTCGTCACGACGGACTGGCTGGCCGAGCGTCTGGACGACCCGAACGTTGTCGTCGTTGACCAGGACCTGCCGGACAATTACGCCCGAGTTCACATTCCCGGCGCCGTCGTTTACCAAGACCACTACTACAAAGAGTTGTCGGGCACGCCATACATCCAAGACGCCCGGACCTTTGCGGCAACCATGGAATCGCTCGGCATAGGCGACGATACGACCGTCGTTGCGTACGACTCTGATGCCAACCACGTAGCTGCCCGATTGTTTTGGGCGCTCAAATACTACGGCCACGAAGACGTCAAAATCCTCGACGGTGGGTTCCCGAAATGGTTGGCCGAAGGCAGGCCGTTATCCAGAGAAACGCCGAATCCAAAGCCCGCGAATTTCACCTCTCGACCACAGGGCGACGTGTTTTCGGACAAGGATGATGTCCTCGCCTGCACCACCGACACTAATGCCATTCTGCTCGACGTCCGTACAGATGAAGAGTGGGACGGAACCAACAAGCGTGGCACAGCTCGTGGTGGCCGGATTGGTAATTCCGTCCATCTAGAGTGGAAAAACTTCATCACCGAGGGCGACGTACCAGTTATCAAGCCAGCCGACGAGTTGCGCGAGATGCTTGTGGCCAACGGAGTGACTCCTGACAAAAAGGTCGTCGCCTACTGACAGGGTGGCATCCGTGCGTCGCACGGATTTCTGGTTCTCCAGCTTCTCGGCTATGAAAATGTCCGGGTTTACGACGGTTCCTGGCGCGAATGGGGCAACGCGATCGGTTACCCGATCGTTACATGAGCGCGTTTGGGACTCAGGGATGATTGCGATCCATCCCTGAGTCCTTCACTCGAGTCCTATTTAAATGGGAGGGTGTATGTACAACCCTCGTCCCACGCCTTCTCCGTACGCCTATTCGTTTCTTCTAATCATTAAGGGGATCGTGTGCCTGAACCGTTGCGCATTACTTCTGGACAGTCCGCCTACATGTTTGATCTCTTGCGGCAGATGACCCTCATCGAGTCCCCTACTTCGGACAAGACCGCGAACGATCGTTTGATAAAGATTGTTAGAGACCGACTTGATACTCTCGGCGCCACAATAGAGATCGATACACAATCAGAGTTCGGGGACCATCTGGTCGCACGCTGGCCGGGAGAAGGCAAACCGGGCCTTGTGATCGGGCACATCGACACCGTGTGGCCGATCGGGACTTTAGCCAACATGCCTTACCGGGAAGAAGATGGGAACATTTACGGCCCGGGAGTGCTGGACATGAAAGCCGGTGTCTCCGCCACGATCACGGCGCTCGATATGCTCAAAGACACAGGCAACTGGCCACAACGAGCGCTCACGGTGCTGATCAACTCGGACGAAGAGGTCGGTAGCCCAAGCTCGCGGCCGCTCGTTGAGACCGAGGCTGGTAAGTCGGCTTACACCATCGTCATGGAGCCGGGCATGGGCATCGCACTCAAGACGGCTCGTAAAGGGCTCGGTGAATTCCGGTTGCACATCAAGGGCCGAGCATCACACGCCGGCGCTTTCCCGGAAGATGGCATCTCGGCCATCGAGGAGATGGCGCATCAGATACTTCACATACAAGCGCTCAAGGATTGGGACCTCGGCACGACCATCAATGTAGGCCTTATAGATGGCGGGTCGGCCCGAAACACCATTCCGGCCGAAGCGAACGCCGTCATCGATGTCAGAGTCACATCCGCGGAAGAAGGTCGTCGCGTCACAAACGCACTTAACAACCTGAATCCGGTAAACCCGGAAACTTCTCTGGAGATAACCGGTGCGTTACACCGCCCTCCTATGGAGCGCGAAGGTCCAGTGGCCGAGCTTTTCAACCGCGTCCAGTCGATTGGTGCAGAACTCGGACTTGAGCTCAGCGAATCGTCGACCGGCGGTGGCAGCGACGCAAATTTGACCGCCGCACTTGGGATTCCGACCGTTGACGGTATGGGAGCGGTGGGCGAACACCCACACGCAGACGGCGAGTACCTGGTTGTCTCAGAGTTGCCGAGGAGAGCCGAGTTGCTGGCCCACTGCCTCAGGAATTTGTAGGGCCATTTGATCCACCGGACGGCCCCTCACCGGCCCCGGAATCGAACGGGCCTGGTCGCCTTCCGGCCGGGATTAACAGCAGAGGCCGACCGGATATACGTATCACTTCGTCCGCCGTGCACCCTAGCATGGAGCGAAGCCATCCTCTACGAACAACAGAACCCATGACGAGGAGATGCTCCGGTGCCGACTCCTGGACGGCTGTCAGTGTGTGTGCCGCAGCCCCCACCTCTACGCGAGTGCTTACGTCAAACCCTTCCTCCGACAGTACGGCCGCGTGGTCTTCAAGATACTCTTCGGCCAACTCCAAGGCGCCCCGAACGAATCTCGGGGCTACGCTGCTCAGCTCGGCGGCATGGCTGAACCCGGCTATCTCCGGCACCACGCGAATGAGTGTGATCGGCAGATTACCAACGCGGGCGACGCGACGGACGTACGGGAGCGCGAACTCCGATACCCGTGTCCCGTTCAATGCCACAAGTAGTCGTGTCAGCGGAATATCTCCGCCCTTGATCTTCTTGGCCCGGTGCCCGTTCAGTATCAACATCGGGATCGGAGACCGGACCCGAATTTTTTCGCTGGAGCTTTCCATCATGTGTCGGAGTGCAGGATGGCGTTCACCGACGGCAAGCGCCATCAGATCAAATCCACCGGCCGAGGCCCGTGACACGACCGTATCAACAAGCTCCCCTGCGGCAGTAGTCGAGTGAGCCATGATGCCGACGTTACGGAACTGCTCGACCACTTCTGCAAAGTACTCTCGCGCCAGACCCTGGGCACGGTCCGTAAGCATGTTCGGGTACTCGACCTGCAGGTGACCCGTGGCGCGTGATCGTGTTGGACGTAGGACGTGCAACAACGTCAGCTCGGAGTCACACCAATTCGTCATCTGGACGAGATGGGGCAGAATTCGCTCCGTGCTCTCGGAACCGTTCATCGGGACTAGAACGCGATTGAACATGGGGAAAGGTTGGCCAGCGCTGCTATAAACAAGCCCCGCGGACTCTCGGCGAGTCGCCGATATCGCCCCGAGGTTGGCAAACCAATTCTATTCCCCCATGTGCGCTCCGGCATCAATTGGATTGAATACGAGATTTGAAAGCTGACACCTGTGCGACGGTCCCCGTGGCGGATAGACTAAGACATCGTGATTCATCCGGGGTCCAGATCCCAAAATTTGCCCGGGGAATCGATGTCGTGACCTAACGCTGGGCGGTTTCGCCCGAATTCACGCGAGAACTTCCATCACTCGTGCCGATTATCCAGTCTGAACTTGACGAAGTAGCCCTTTCCAGAGCCGAATACGAGGCGATTGTTGACCGTCTCGGGCGCGACCCAAACCCACTCGAACTAGGGTTGTTTGGATCGTTATGGAGTGAGCATTGTGGTTACAAGCACAGTAAACCACTTCTTAAACTCCTGCCGAGTGAAGGGGACCGTGTTTTAACAAAAGTCGGGGAAGAGAATGCAGG
>JAAZYK010000055.1 GCA_014239685.1 Dehalococcoidia bacterium
TATTTACCAGAAAATGTACGGCACCCGGCGCTGGGGGATGACGCCGTTGGCACACCTCAACGACCTGGGGTTTCTCGGTCCCGAGGTCTCGATCGCTCACGGCACGTGGTTGACTGATTCTGATATCGATCTCATGAACGAAACGGGAACGATGCTGTGTCACAACCCGAGCTCAAACCTGCGACTTGGTAGCGGCGTGGCGCCGATCAACCGGCTGTTGGCCCGAGGCGTCGAAGTGGCGATCGGTATCGACGAGGCCGGGATAAACGACGATAACGATCTTCTCCAGGAGATGCGACTGGCGCAAAAGATCCACCGGGAGCCGGGCGTCGGCGTGTCGAGCCCGTCTTCGCACAGGATTTTCGACATGGCGACACGAGCCGGTGCCGAGGTGACTTTCTTCGGCAACGAGGTTGGCACGCTGGAGGTCGGCAAACGTGCCGATATCGTTCTGCTTGATCTGTCCCGCATTTCAGAGCCGTATATGGACCCGGACACAGACATCGTGGACGTTATCGTGTACCGGGGGAAGGGCGAGGACGTGGATACCGTGATCGTGGACGGCGAAGTGCTACTTAAGGGGCGAGAACTGACGCGAGTGAACAAGGCCGAGATTCACACAGAATTAAAGTCGTCGCTATCCCAACCCCTGAAATCGCATGAGCTGAACCGTGCGGCGCTGAGTAGTGCATTACTCCCTTACGTCAACCAGTGGTTTATAAACTGGGAACTCGAACAAGTTGATCCCCACTATCGTTACAACTCCCGTAGCTAACTACAACCTTAAAAACCTATCCCATGCTAGCCGGCTAGGAGGTCCGTTCTTCCAGCCACTCGAGGTTGATCTCCAGACCCAATCCCGGTGCGTCGGACGGCGTCACGTAACCGTCTTTGATGACCGCAGTCCCCGGAAGTAACACCATCTCCTCCAGAGGCACTCCTGGAGGCGCCACACCTTCCGATTTCTCGGCCCACATAACTGCCGGCATGGCCATCGCGAGATGCTGTCCCCAAGGGTAGCTAGAGCTGGCGTGTGGGATGACTGTGATGCCGTGTGCCTCTGCAAGGTGACAAATCTTGACCGCAGCGGTGATTCCTCCAACCCACGATAGATCTGGCTGGAAAATATCGACCAGGCCGTGAGTCGCTGCCAGTGCAAACGGGTGTATCGAATACCAGTGCTCGCCGGTGGCCAGCGTTTGAAACGGGATCCGTTCCCGGACACGGAAATAGCTGTCCATATCCTCAGGAATCAGATAATCCTCTAGCCATTTAATCCGATACGGCCTTAAAGCCTCGGCGATACGTACGGCGTAATCGGTGTTGAATGACATCCATGCGTCGAGAGCGATTTCTACTTCGTCCCCAACCTGTTCACGCGTAGCGGCGACCAATTCCTCGGTTTTCTTGATGCCGTCCAGCCCATCCTCGGGCCCGGCCCGCTGGAATAGCTTCACCGCCTTGAAACCAAGCTCCAGGAACCAGTCGATGCTGTGCTCAGTGCCGTACGAAATGTCCGTGTTGGATGCGTAGACGAAAACTTTTTCCTTCTGTGGCCCACCGAGCAGCTCGTACACAGGTAATCCCAGAATCTTGCCCTTGAGGTCCCATAGCGCCTGGTCAACCGCGCTTATCGCGAAGCTGGCGAGTCCGGCGCTACTGTAAGGAGCCGAAGCGCGTTGCATCAGGTCCCAGAGCCGTTCCGTTGCCATCACATTGCCGCCCTCGACCACCTGGGAGAGGTGATCGTTGATGATGCTGACGGTCGGACCGCTGTGGAGTGTCATTCCAAATCCCCAGGTCCCATCTTCTGCGGTGACCACGCAGGCAGTTCGCTTCCACGTCGCAGACCAGTCGTCACGAGTCAATTCTGGATATCGACGCATCGGGCTCACAAAGCCGTCACCCGGCAGTTGTGGGACCCGAGGAGTGGTCTTCATCGGGGGTCTAACATCAATTTCAACGGCGCGAACGGACTTGATTTTCATATTGCGGCTTACTCCAGTTGTGGCGATGTGGGTACTGCTCGGAGCCGGATTCTATGCCGACACGGGCGTCCGTGCGCTACATTCGGACTGATATATCCCAGAAACCCCGAAAAATAGGGGCCTGACACCCATATTTCAGGTCTCTAATGTATGCCCGGTGGACAGGTCATCGCGATTCTGCGAATACACCCATGGAAATCCTGGGAATTACGCGCAAGTTGTCAGGGCAGCCGATTCCAAATCGCTCACTGGACTACAGGACACCGTCACGAGAGACTTTCGTGCTAACGGTCCAACACGTGGAAGGGCTAACATGACTTCTGTTACCGTTTCGCGCCGCACGAAGAGTTCTTCGTCCTGGCCGAAAAAGCCGATGCGATCAAGAACGCCGTTACTTGGTCTATAACCCTGCACCGACTAGACCAGCCCGGCGACCTGCATCGCTGATTGAATAACCTTGCGTCCGGTGTCCGTCACCGGTGGGTTTGGCGACCTAGGTGATCCTCCGTCGTAACCTAGAATATCGAGCGCCGCTTTGATGCCAGCGGCCCCGCGATCGAGGATCTGATGATCGGCTTCCATAATCCGGGTCTGAACCTTCTGAGCTGTAGCCAGATCGCCCTTCATGACGCTTGAGATGATCTCATGGCACTCGGTGGGAGCCACATTCCCAAACATGAGACAGGCCCCGTTTGCGCCGATAGCGCTCATGGCAAGCAAGAGGACGCCGTTACCCAGCCAGAACGGCTTGTCCGTCGTCACGAAATTACGTACCCGGGCTTCAAATCGAACGTTTCCAGAGGCGATGTAGCCAAACACATTGTCGATATCGACAAGATCGCCAATAACTTCGGCAGGAGCACCAACCGGAGCTTCCCCGCCGTGGAATGCCCCCGGTGCCATCTGGTGGATGATCACCACCGGTGCTGGTACGCGGGGCACAACCTCTTCAAAGTATTCGCTTACGTTGGACGTAAGCCTCGGAATCCGTATACGTATCATCTCGGCCCCGCCCGCAACCAGCGCCTCGGCTGTTCGAATCGAATCCGTTATGGATGAACTATCGACTCCGCCGACGATGAACTTTTCGCCGCCACGTGCGGCGTTGACGGTGCGAACAATTTCCATCCGTTCGCTCTCTGAAAGAAACTGCTCTTCGCCGTTCTCAGAGTTCAACACGAACCCGGAGAGCGGCGTCTTCAGCCACCTCTCGACGTTGCGTTCGATAGCGGCATGGTCCACGGAGTCATCGGGCCTGAACGGCGTGGGGCTGGGCGCGACAACGATCGGATTGGTAGTTGGGATGGACATGCTGAGATTGTTTTCGAGCAGTTAGGGGTAGAGACAGGTTGGCGGGCGAAATGGGAGTGTTTCGTGCCAAACCGAAGGGCATCATATGGCCAGCTTCGATATTAAGAAGCTCAGTGATCCCGAAAAAAATGAAAAATGGCGCCCCCGGAGGGAATTGAACCCCCGACCAACTGCTTAGAAGGCAGCTGCTCTATCAGCTGAGCTACGAGGGCGCGGGCGCCTGTGCGTCGCTAACAGGATATCGGGATCAGGCCACCTTCGTCTACGAGTCAGTGTGTGAGCGCTATGCAGATTCACGCCATTCACATAGCTGTCGAAGGTTGTCCCCTGACTTCGTTCATTCCTTACTGGTAATTCGTGCGTAGTCCGGAAGGTTCCCCAACCTGCGCAGAACGGCCCCTAATTCACGCAAACGCGGGGGCGGGTATAATCCCCTCAAATGCCGAGGGTCCTAGACTACGTTAAGAACCAGTTGGGCTCTGGAGCACATCAACGAACCAGATGATACGCCCGCCGTACAGGAGGCAGCGATGACCTCGAAAGTCTATTTCATGGATGCCCGCAGCGACTCTGCAGATACGAGTCTCATCGCTAAGACGCTGACCGTATTTGACGCCGCAGGGCTCGACAAGATGGTCAACAAGGGTGACGTTGTCGCCATCAAGGTCCACTGTGGCGAGTGGAACAGCAGCGCATACCTACGTCCCGTATATGCCCGGGCGCTGGCTGACCGCGTAAAGGAACTCGGCGGCCGACCCTTCGTCTGCGATACCACGACACAGACCTACAACCCCTATGGAAGTCGGGCGACGGAGCTGGACCTTCTGGAGACCGCATCCCGAAACGGCTTCAACGCCCTTACGCTTAACTGCCCGTTCATCAGTGCAGACGGCTACGTCGGCACCAGCGACTACCGGGTCGACATCCCGGACGGCTACATCCTTAAAGAAGCCTATGTCGCCCAAGCGATCGCAGCAGCTGACGTCCTTATCACTTTGACCCACTTCAAGGGTCACGGTATGGGCGTCATCGGCGGAGCGCTCAAAAATCTGGGGATCGGTGCACAGTCCAAACGTGGCAAGTTCAACGTCCACATGGGTCGCCACCCGAAGTACGGTGCAGGCGATGCGATGGAGTTCCTCCCGGAGAACTTTCAAGGCAAGGACAAGGACCCTGACTGGACTCTCCTTGAAGATTGCTGCCCACTTAGCCTGTTTGAAGTCACCGATGACGATGAACTCAAGTGGGATCGGGAACGCTGCATCAACTGCCTGGGCTGCATGGGAGTCATGAACCCACGTGGAATATTTAAACCAAACCTGTCCAACTTTGACGCCACCGATGCGGCAATCGCTGATGGTGCTCTTGGCGTCGTAACGGCGGTAGGCCCTGAGCGCTGCGGGTTCGTAACGGTCGCAGTTGATGTGTCACCGAAGTGTGACTGTGCCGGTTTCTCCGACGTACCGATAGTTCCGCACCTTGGCGTATTTGCAAGTACAGATCCGGTAGCCATTGATCAGGCTTGTGTCGACGCCGCCCAACACGCGCCGGGCATTCCGGGGTCGCTTTCTGAAGAGGTCGGAGTGGACGCGCCGGGCGAACGTAAATTCGATCTTGCCGGCTCCTCAATTGAGGGAGCCAGCGAGCAGACGACCATCAATACGGCGGTTGTTAACGGACTCGGTTCCCGAGAGCACGAACTTATTCACGTCGAACGGGCAGGAGCCGAGAAATTCCGGTTCCCACTCGACACCCGACCAACTCGGCAGCGCTTTGGAAAACTGTTCGAGAAATTCCAGCCGTTCCCGTTTGATCGGTACGACACTCGTGGCTTCAACCGACTACCAGAGGTCGACTTGGATGCCGTCAAGGGTCACGGTGGCCCGACGGTGGATCCGCATTCACACGGCGACGCCCCGTACCACGGCGATGGTGTGTTGTGGCATCCAGGGATGGAAGAGGCCGCCGGTCACAGTGGAATGAACCCGACCGATTCGGAGAAGGCCGAGAGTCCCGCTGGCGATGATTAGCCACGTGCGTTCTTTATTCCGATAAGGTCTTGAGATCATGAAAAAGAGGCGTTCTCTGAAAAGGGAGCGCCTCTTTTTTGGCCTTGCCTCGGAGCGATTTTTCGGCCATCCTGATCATGGTGTAACTGAGTTTCTGCTGCGAAGGAGAGGCTCAGGTCTGATTTCATGACACTCACGGTCGCCAGAGATTTAGAAATTTGTGGCGCCGGATGACAGAGCGACTAGAAAAAATTCAAGGAGAACGATTCTTTTGGCCAGGGCACAAGACCAGCTCGACGAAGCGATCGGCATCATTCGTGAGACCGCTAGCGGGCTTGATGATGACATCAAAGGACGCTCGGAAGCAGCAGCCTCGGCGATGGAAGTCCACCGAGAGAAGTTCTTTTTCCAATCTCTCACAGGACTGCCGTTTGCCGTAAAAGCCAACAGAGGTGCCAAGGCGTTCGCTGCCTCGGCAAGCGATACTACCGTCGCCGTGCTGGAAGCGGTCGCAAAAGAAATCGACGACAAGGCCGATGCTCCCGGCACTGTCCTGACCTAAAGATGTCGACAATACTGGTAACGGGTGGGGCGGGCAGTATGGGCCGCCTCGTCGTCGGCAATCTATTGGAACAGGGTCACACTGTCCGCGTATTCGACCTGCCAACGGTCAACTACGAGGGGCTTGAAGGTGAACCACGCGTTGAGATAGCCCGAGGAGATCTGACGAATCCTTCGGATGTAGGCAATGCCTGTGACGGCGTAGACGCCATCGCACATCTTGCGGCCATCCTGCCGCCGGTCGCAGAAGCCAAACCTGAGCTGACTCGCCACGTCAATATCGACGGAACCCGTGTGGTTGTCGAGTCGGCGTCGACCAAATCACCATCTGCCCGGCTCGTGCTTAGCTCCTCTGTTAGCGTCTATGGGGACACCACTCCTCAGGCCGACGAGATCACGGTGGATCGAGAGGCAAACCCGGATGATGTGTACGCAGCGTCCAAGGCGGAATCTGAACAGATCGTTGTTGAGTCGGATCTAGATTGGGTGGCTCTCAGGATTTCGGGTGTTGCCGTGCCCGTGTTTCAGGAACCACCTGCAGAGTGGCCGTTCACACGAGATGAACGAATCGAGTTTGTTCATCGTGACGACGCAGTTTCAGCACTGTCCGCAGCACTCAACGCGCCCAACGCGGGGCGCAATATATTCAACGTAAGCGGTGGACCGACCTGGCGAATGTCCGGCGAAAAATACGTTAACGACTATTACGAACTGGTCGAAGCCGACCCTGCAATGGCCGTGTACCAGGCGAAACCGGGCCACTTCGACTGGTACCAGTCGGCAGACGGTCAGGTGGCTCTGTCCTACCAAAACACACCATATGATCGGTACTTAGAGCAGATTCAGGAAGACATCATGAAGATGCTCGAAGGCTAGATCAGGGCCGTCCTCAACGCGAGCCGATGGAGTCGAGGTGTAGTTGCCCTTGCCCCCCCTACGCTATGGGGCAATGTACTAGGAGGAGGGGGGTCCAACACGGTTAACTGTCATCCCGAGCTGGACTCTAGAGCCCGTAGCGAACGTGATTCAGTAATATCCCGGCCAGTATTCCGCGACAGGAGTGTTCCTTATATCGGTCGTTTCGTGGCCTGCCCAGTGAGCGACGACTATTTGTCCCCGTCCCCGTCCTCACGATTCCGCTCCCATATCTCCCCACGCAATCGACGAGTTTGCCTTCGATCTCGCCACGCTGCGATCATCCACGTCACTCCCGCTGCGCCCAGCCCGTACAGGGCGAATATCGGTAGGGGAAGGGACCGACAGGCCAGCACCGTCCCCTGATCAGAATTGCGTTTTGCTGTTCTATTGAACAATCTCACTCATCCGTGTCCAAGGAAGTCGCTCCCAGAGCCATTTCACGGGAATCCGCCCTAATCTCTCGCACCCTGTGCCATACAAACCATCCGGCCAATCCAAGTATCGCCAGAATAATCGGGATATCGAACGGGCGCGTGGCAGACCGGATGTCTTCGTAATTAGCGCCCAGTAGAAACCCTCCGAGGGCCAGTCCGAAGGTCCATGGCAACGCGCCCACGAAGGTGAATAGAGCAAACTTCCATACGCTCATACGGGCGATTCCAGCGGGAATGGCGATGAACCCGCGCACTCCCGGGATCATTCGGGCTACGAACACGGTCAGGTCACCACGGGTCTCAAACCAGCGATCGGCACGATCCAGATCGGTCTTGGTTATTAACAGGTACTTCCCGTACTTTTCGATCAGTGGGCGCCCCCCGGCGCGAGCGACGAAGTACTCGATGAGCGAACCGGCCAGGCTTCCGACCGCTCCGGCCAGCCCCACAAGGACCACGAACGCGATCCCCAGATCCTTCTCTTCTACAAGCTTCCACCCGGCGAACGGCATCACGATCTCGCTGGGTAAAGGTATTGCCGTGCTCTCGATAGCCATAAGGCCAATGACGCCGAACCACCCGATGGCGTCGAAGACGTTGGTGACGAAATCGAGAAGCCAGGCCTCGGTGCCATCGATCAGGTCGCGAATGAAATCGATGGCGGGTCTCTCCGATCGCTATTGGTTGATGAGTCGAGTTTCGGACAGGGTAGGGCAGTGGTCTTCATAAACGCCTTCCCTCGCTAAAATTTAAGTAGAACTCCAACGGGATCAAGCATATGAGTCTAGCAAAGCTATGATGCGCGTCCACTGTTCCCAGAAACCGATCCGTTTGGTGGGTTTGAACGTAACGTTCGCCGGAGAGGGGTGTTTATGACGCCGACACCATCGAAACCCCAGTTGCGTCGGTAACGGCCCGTCCGTATGCGCCGAAGTTTTCATTGAATATTCGAAATCATGAATCTTTAGATCTCTCGGTCGTGGTTTTGGGAAATTCGTAATGCTCTTTTCACACCCATTCACGTCTAGGTACACGTATACGGATAACCGTACCGGGGTCACGTATCACCTGAATCGCGTATTGCGGGCCTCAAAACGAGATAGATCACCTTTTTTCGCCGCTTGATGACCCCGCTCCGACCGGCAAGCTAATCCAGCTATAAATTAGCCACCTGTACTATGAATAGAATGGTACATATTTATATTAAATACCAAAAAATAACAGATAAAACACAGATCAAATTCAGTACGGTGTATAATATTGCTCAAGCGCATTAGTAACGCCCTTTGGCCCCTTCAGCGGTAAGGATCGGCAGGGCGGCGTAGGAAAGGGAATGCATGGTCGTCAGGAAGACCAAAAAGATGCTCGACGTCGAGAAGCGCATCCGCAGGCCGCTCGAACGGGCCATACCTGAGATGCTGAACGAAGAGGGCTTCACCGAGACGGCTAAACAGTTGAAGCTGCCTAAACCCACTCTCACCTACTGGATGTTGAAGTTGGGTATCGAGATGCGCAGGGTGGCGCTGGCCCCCGGAGAAGAGATCGAGATAAAGCGGTCCAACATCTAACACCCCAATCCCACGAACGCCGTTTCATCGCTCTGAGTCGGCCTTCATCAAGCCTCACCACGAATACGCACGCCACTATTCCCCCCATCACCCCCGATAGCGGTGTGCCGGAAACCGATTTTGAAAAGCGATCCAGTCGCGATACCAACAGTCCCTGGGTCAGGTCAATTTACGATTGACGGAGCCTGTTTCGGCTGCTAGATTTTTCTTTGTGAATCATGGAACAATGTTGTTCGAAACGCGTTTGCGTTGGTAAAACGCATTAGATGCGGGTCTGAACACTGACCTGAGTTTGCTGTTGATAGGTAGATCAACACGCGAAAAGTGGGGAGTCTCTCAAGTAATGATTTCGACTCGGCGAATGAGTCTGACTGGCCTGTTGATCGTAGGCGCTATCTTCTTTGCAGCGTGCGAGGGTGAGGATGCAGAAATCGTACCGACCCCCGTATTCCACCCGACAGCTGCTCCTGCTGGCGATGTGCCGGCGGCAATGTCCGTCCCGGACGCGCCGGCGGAAGTTGCCCCGACAGCCGTGTCCGAGGCACCATCTGTCGCGGCCGCTGATGCAACGAACGGCGAGGCGCTATTTACGGCACAGGGGTGCTCAGGCTGCCACTCGACCGGCGCAAACAGCGTCGTGGGACCGGGGCTCTCGGGAGTCGGTGCCAGGGCGGAGACCAGGGTCGAAGGACAGTCAGCAATCGAATACTTGACGCTGTCCATCACACATCCGAACGATTTCCTCGTGCCAGACTACCCGGCAATCATGCCCGGAAACTTCGGGTCAAGCATGTCGGAAACCGAGATATCCGATTTGGTCGCTTACCTGATCTCGATTCCGTAACCGGGTAATTGCGCATATGCCATGCCCGGCGGAGGCGATAGTCTGGACCCGGTGTAACTCCCGATAGGGATGCGCCTAAATGAAACTGGTCAGCTTTGATCAGTATTCCCTGTGGATGAGCCACCCTGAACGTTCCCGGCTGCGGTCACACCAGACCCGATCAGGACTAATCCCGGCCAGCTATTGCTCGTGCGATCTTTGCCGCCATCACGCCCGCGCCAAAGCCGTTGTCGATATTCACGACGGCGATTCCGGCGGCACAGCTGTTTAACATTGCCAGCAGGGCGGTAATACCGCCCAGACTAGAGCCGTAGCCGGTACTTGTCGGCACAGCGATAACCGGAGACTTCACAAGGCCCCCGATCACGCTAGGCAGCGCGCCCTCCATCCCGGCGACTACGACCAGAACCTTTGCTTCGCGCAACTCCGGAAGAGATCCTAGCGTGCGGTGCAACCCTGCCACACCCACGTCCACAATACGAACTACCTCGCACCCCATCAGGCGTGCAGTTTCGGACGCCTCCTCCGCCACAGGCAGATCGGACGTACCTGCGGTCACGACTGCCACACCGGGTATCGGCGTCTCAAGTGGCCGTCGATCGGCCCACACAATCCCGGCGAGTTTATTGAACTGCGCATCGGGCACTGTCGACTTCACGGCGGCGTAACCCTCGGCATCTGTTCTCGTCACGAGGATTACGCCTGAGCGTTCGTAAAGTCTCTCGGTAATCTCCGCAAGCTGAGCTGTGGACTTCCCGGGCCCGTACACGACCTCGGGAAAGCCTGTGCGCACGGCGCGGTGATGGTCCAGGAGCGCATCTCCCGCTTTTTCAAGTGGCAGACGCCCGAGGCTCTCGAAAGCCTCGCTGGCGCTCGTCTCGCCTGTGGCTACTGCGTCCAGGATGTGTTTGATCTCTTGCGCGTCGATAGGAAAATCTCTTGCTATATGTGGGAGGTTACGGACACCGCTCTTGCGACGTTCCGGACGCCAATTATATGGCCTTCTGAATCAGCACCAAAGTCGACTCACGCGTGCTCTCGCGTAATTGACGATACATTGTGGTCACACATATACTCAGCCCCATATATTGGGGGTTTAAAGAACAATGTGGATAACCTGTCTTCAAGAGAACATGTCACGTGGACTCGGTGTCGTAGGCCGTGCCGTGGCAACACGCGCCACACTACCAGTCACTCAGAACGTTCTCCTGACGACAGATCAGTCGCGTTTGAAGTTAACAGCCACTAACCTTGAGATCGCGATAAGCACTTGGATAGGAGCTCAGGTCGATCACGAGGGTTCGGTGACCATCCCGGCACGACTGCTCACCGAGTTCGTCAACCAACTTCCTGATGACAAGATAGCGATCGATCTGGTCGACAGCCCCAAAGGCGTAGCACTTGAATGCGCACGTTTTGAGGCGAGCATGAATGGCACGGACGCAGAAGAGTTCCCTCCGATTCCGACGGTCGAAGGCGGAACTACGGTCGTCGTTCCGGCGGATGTCCTCAAAGGCGCGATTGAACGCGTCGCTTTTGCCGCAGCCACAGAAGATTCCCGACCGGTACTAACCGGCATCAAGGTAGAGATCGCCGGCAACAAGCTCACCCTGGCTGCAGCAGATGGATTTCGCCTTGGTGTTGAAACGGTTGAGCTTGTCACAGGCGTCGAGGAAGACATGGGCTTCATAGTTCCCGCAAAGACGATGCAGGAAGTCCAGCGCCTCATCAGCGATAGGGCGGACGACATTACGATCACAGTCACAGAGCCCGCCAGCCAGGTGCTGTTCAAATTTGGGGATATCGAGATCGTGTCCCAACTTGTGCAGGGCGCATTCCCTGATTATGGAAAACTGATCCCAGCGAGTGCAGGCACGACTGCGACCGTGAAGTTGCAGGACTTTCTCCAGGCAACGCGTGCGGCGGCGATATTCGCCCGGGATGGAAGCGGAATCGTCCGATTGATCGTCAGTCCCGGGGAAGATGGAGCGTCGGGCAAAGTAACGGTCGAATCTCGGGCTGAAGAACTCGGAGATAACAAGGGTGAATTTGATGCGACCATAGATGGCGATGAGGCCAAAGTGGCTTTCGATAGTCGTTATTTACTGGACGTCCTCGGGGTACTCGGCAGCGGCACCGTTACGCTGGAGACCACCACACCTTCAAGCCCAGGCGTAATCCGTGCGACCGACCGGGAAGGCTACACGCACGTGGTCATGCCGATGTTTGTTCAATGGTGAGTTCGGACTAGTTCCGTACCTACATTCCGGCTAAACACGACGAAAATTAAGATCAAGTATCCATCCGATGCCGAAATGTATGCATCAAC
>JAAZYK010000056.1 GCA_014239685.1 Dehalococcoidia bacterium
CGATCGCAGCGATGATTGCAATGCCTGCGATCAACACTCGCGGCAGCTTGCTCCGCCACTCCCGGGCGTTCATACGGAGCACGTCTGATCAATATCACGTCGGTTTACCGCCGTTATTTGCCCTGACATTTGACCGTTCAATCCGGAACGACCGTGGCCGATTGAACGGTGTACTCCTCAAGTCGGTCCTCGTCCGGTTCCGGCAGCCCGTTTATAAACGGCTTGAACGTGTGCACTTCTGTCAGTTCGTTGTCCGGCTGGCTGAGGTCACGCTCATAAAAGCGGGACGATGGGAACAGGTCCCCCGGGTAGGTGAAGTTGGGTAATGTGGCCAGTTCGACGCAGATTGCGGCTCCAAGTGCACTTTCGAGCATTCCACCGACCCAGACTGGCACGCCGGCGTCCCGGCAGATGTCATGGATGGCAATCGAGTTTGCCAATCCACCAACACGACCCGGTTTAATGTTGATGTAACTTGCCGCGCCGATCCGTAGAGCTTGTTCGACCGCCCGGATGCTGATTGCGCTCTCATCCAGGCAGACAGGCGTCTCGATCTGCTTCGCCAGTTCCGCGTGGTCCAACAGGTCATCGAACGCCAGCGGCTGTTCTATGAAGGCCAGCCCCAACTTGTCGATCTCCTTGAACATCGGAAGGTCGTCCAGTGAGTAACCTCCGTTGCAGTCGATATGGAAAACGGTGTCCGGAAATGCACCTCTCACTGCCTTCAACATGTCGAGGTCCCACCCCGGCGCAGTCTTCAACTTCACCCTTGGAAAACCGGCATCCACGGCGATCTGTATGTTACCGAGAAGCATGTCGATCGAGTCCTGAATACCAAAATCTGCACCCGCCAAGACATCACGCGTCTCACCCCCGAGCAGAGTGTGCAGCGGTATGCCGGAAGAACGGACGAGTAGCGCCCATGAAGCGATCTCCAGCGCCGCTTTGGCAAATGTGTTGCCTTTGAATACAGACATGAGCCTATTGAGATCGTCAGCGTCCTCGAACTCACGCCCAACTATCTGCGGCCCCATGATCTCTGAGAGCAGGTAGAAGACGCCCCCGGCACTTTCGGTGAGGTAAGTAGGGGCGTGGAGGGGCGACGATTCCGACCATGCAACGTTGTCGCCGTCTGTGGCCTTCACGAGCACGGCCTGGATGTCATAGTCCTCGCCGTAGGAGGTTCGCCACGGGTATATCAGTGGCATCGCTACGTGATAGATGTCCAGCCGGTCAAACTTCATGGCGTGTCTGGGATCCCGTGGGAGCGTAGGGTGTGTCACTGGCCTTGCTCGGTCAGCCTAGTTCCGAGTGTAGTTTCACTAGTTTGCAGCGAGTTTATCGTGCCAGAACGTCCTACCGCGAGTCGTCACGTGTGAAGAATTGTCATAAAAGGGCGCGTCACACTGTGTCATGACGTGTAAGATCGGGACAATCGCCCATTTTTCAGTGTTCTGGAACGTGCGATCACGTTCAGATGGTCTTTCGGGCAAATCGGAGTGCATCGATGGTTGCCGTGAATCCGCCTGTGAACCCACAGGGAAGATCCCAGGTACAGCTCATCCGGGATAACGCCCGCGACAGGGTGTTATGGCTGGCCACTGCGATCATCCACTGGGCCAACAATGTCCGCGAGAGCACGGACGGATCGAAGGTTGGCGGCCACCAAGCCTCTTCATCGTCATCTGCGGCGATCTTGAGCGCTCTTTATTTCGAGACGTTGAAGGCGGAAGACCGGGTGGCGATCAAGCCGCACGCGTCTCCTGTGTATCACGCAATCCAGTACCTACTCGGTAATCTGGACGTGAAATACCTGCCTACCCTGCGGGAGTTCGGTGGGCTTCAGGCCTATCCAAGTCGGACCAAGGACCCTGACGCTCCCGATTTTTCGTCAGGCTCTGTTGGGTTGTCTCCAGGCTCGGTCACGTTTGGCGCGCTTGTGAGGGATTACCTTGACGGCCACAACCTAGAACCGACATCAGGCCGTTTCTTTGCACACATGGGCGATGCGGAACTGGATGAAGGCTCTATCTGGGAGACGGTAACGGAACCCGCTATTCAGGGTCTCGATCGTTGTACTTGGATAGTCGATCTGAACCGACAGAGTCTTGACCGCGTGGTGCCAGGTATTCGCGTTGCACGTTTCATGGACATGTTCCGGGTGAACGGCTGGAAGGTGGTCGTCGCCAAATACGGAGAGCAGCTCACGGAGCTTATGGAACTCCCCGGCGGTGAAGCGCTCAGGACTCGTATCGACGATATGCCGAACCAGGAGTACCAGGCGATGCTGGTCGCTCCGGCGGCTGATGTGCGCGCCCGACTACTTGAGACGACCCGCGGCCAGCGAAGCGATATCGAGCGCTGCGTAAGCGATTTCGACGACAAGGAGTTGCAGCGGCGTATCGCCGGGCTCGGCGGACACGATGTCGGCACGCTCGCACGTTGTTACGAAGAGGCATCAAACGCCGATGGTCCTTCTGTTGTGTTTGCGTACACCGTGAAGGGTTGGGGGCTACCGATCGCTGCTGACCCCGCCAACCACTCGGCGCTACTGACACAAAACCAGTTTGAAGAGTTGGCCGATCATTTCGGAGTTGAACCTGATTATCCGTGGGACCGCTTCCCGGATGGGAGCGACGAGTCGAACTACATATCTCATGCCGCCGACAGACTGACCCGACCGGTTGTGCCGGAAGAGCCGACGCTTACGTTCAATGACACCGATCTTGGATTGACTAGCGCCGCATCTACGCAGGAGAGCTTTGCACGCATCCTCTTAGAGATTTCTCGAACGTCTCCTGACGCATCTGAGCGTATCGTCACGGTCTCGCCAGACGTCGCAACATCGACCAGCCTGGGCTCCTGGATTAATCGCACCGGAGTGTGGCATCACACCGACGCGACGGACTTTTTCGATACCGAGACGCGGGTCCTGAAGTGGACCGAAGGGCCTCATGGTCGCCATATCGAGCTCGGTTTGTCCGAGACAAGCCTGTTCCTTTTGTTAGGCCAGCTCGGGCTTTCGAAGGAGCTTTCCGGGCGACGACTTGTGCCGATCGGTACTCTCTACGATCCGTTTATCGTCCGCGGGCTGGATCCGCTCGTGTACGGCGTGTACCAAGAGTCGAAGTTTATCGCCGTGGCGACGCCATCTGGCGTGACGCTGAGCCCGGAGGGCGGATCGCACCAGGGGATGCTTTCTCCGTCTATTGGAATGGAGTTGCCGAACATCCGCTACTACGAGCCGACGTTCGCCCGTGAGCTTGAATGGATATTACTTGAGTCGATACGCGGAATCGGCTCGGGCGAAGGCGAATCGGTGTTTCTACGACTCAGTACCAAGGTAATCGATCAGTCTTTATTCAATGATCCTCACGATGATGCGGACATCGACGCACTCCGTAAGGCGGTGCTCGACGGCTGTTACAGGCTGCGCACGGCAAATCCTGAAGCTGACGCCATCGTCAATCTATTCGCGACCGGCGTGATGGTCCCGGAGACCCTTGCGGCGATCCCGTTGCTTGAGCGTGAGGGGATCGCCGCCAATGTATTCTCCGTGACTAGCCCAGACATGCTCCACAGGCGTGTTCGTACTGCCGAAAAAGAACAGGTGAGAGGACACGATATCGGCCTTTATGACCCGACAGGTCTGCTTGAACCACACGAGGTGGGCAGCCCGGTCGTGACAGTGATCGACGGGTCGCCTCACACGTTGGCGTTTATCGGTTCAGCGCTCGATAGCCCCTCTATCAACCTTGGAGTTGACACGTTCGGCCAATCAGGTTCTCGGGATGACTTATATTCGCTGTTTGGCATCGACACCGATGGCATCTATGCAGCCGCTTTGGGAGTTGTTGACCGGGAACGAAGACGACGGTCTTAAACCTCCGTCTGCTGGGAACGAATTCCTAAACATTCGCCTAAGAAGGTGACTGTTGGTCAGGATATTTGCCATCTTTAAACGTGCATTGCTGGTCACACGTACGTATCCTGCGCAATCGGCTCCCCTATATCTCGGGTCCCGTATGCCGGGTCACTTAGCCGGCGGACATGTGCTCCATAGCAGCGGCGACACCACTACCCGATCTCGGAATGCCGGCGAGGTCCAATCCCATCTCAACGCCGGCGATTGTGCCCATCAGCGTGAGGTCGTTCAGATCTCCGAGATGCCCGATCCGGAAAGACCAACCCTTCACCTTTCCGAGGCCAGTTCCAAGCGACATATCGAAGCGATCAAGGATTACTTTTCGTAAGTTGTCGGCATCGTGCCCTTCCGGAGTTACGATCGCCGTCAGGGAACTGCTGTACTCACGATCATCTTGTGCGAGAAGCTCATAGCCCCATGCCGAAACGGCATTACGGGTCGCGGCGGCAAAACGATCATGCCGTGCGAACACCTTATCGAGCCCTTCCTCTTCCAGCATCAGAAGCGCCTCACGAAGGCCGTAAAGGAGATTAGTAGCTGGTGTGTAAGGAAAGAATCCCTGTGGATTGGTCTCGAGCATGCCGTCCCAGTCCCAGTACGATTTTGGGAGAGCTGCCTCCTTTGAAGCTGCCACCGCCCGTTCGCTCACGGCATTAAAACCGAGCCCGGGCGGAAGCATGAGCCCCTTCTGCGAGCCGCCCACGGTGACATCAACACCCCACTCATCGTGGCGGTAGTCGATCGATCCCAGCGAAGATATGGTGTCCACCATAAATAACGCCGGATGGTTCGCCGCGTCGATAGCTCCGCGCACCTCAGGAATCCGGCTGGTGACCCCGGTAGAAGTCTCGTTGTGCACCACGGCGACTGCCTTAATCTGGTGCGTTGAATCCTCTGCCAAACGCGCTTCGATCTGCGCAGGGTCCACCCCGTGGCGCCAGTCTCCGGGAATGAAATCGACCTCGATTCCCAACTTTCGGGCCATCGCACACCACAGGGTGGCAAACTGCCCCGTTTCAAACATGAGGATTCGGTCGCCCGGGGAAAGGGTGTTGACTAGCGCAGCTTCCCAAGCTCCGGTCCCTGACCCTGGAAACACCAGCACGTCGGATTCTGTCTTAAAGACCTTCTTCAGCCCGGCCAGAACTTCAAGGGTCAGGCTTGAAAAATCTGGGCCCCGGTGATCGATGGTCGGCCCGGCGATTGCGCTCAGCACGCGATCCGGCACATTTGTCGGACCGGGAATTTGGAGGAAATGTCTTCCGGCCGGAGGCGTCATAAAACGGAGATCCTTTGCGCTCAGGGCGCACTGATAATCTAAGGGGTGATGGTGATTACGGCGATGGCTCCCTGAAACACCCGTACGGTGGTCGTTGAGAGGTTTTTAGCCGTTTTTCCCGAACTAGGCGATGTGCTCATTCAAAATGTCCGCGTGGGTACATATCAAAGCGAATCCACAATTTACACCAGTGCGCGGGTCCCGACGCGTAATTATTTCAGAGGTTGACCGAAAAATGTTGTCCTCGGACCTAAACATAACAATCAAAGAATGGCAGGAAAAGCGACTTGGAATGTCCCTTGAGGAGGCGAGTCCAGACACCGTACCGGTGGTGGCCCGGCCTGCCCACAGAAACGGTGTATCGACCGTGGACAACGCTGGTCTCACCGGCGTAAGACTGAATGGCCGCAGCATCCTTGTTGCCCGTGAGGACTGGGTCGAGCCGTTGAAAACGATAACAACAGACGTTCATCCAGACCTGTTGTTCACGCCGTTCGGGGCGTACGAATTGTCGCGCGTCACTCTGGCCCACGAGATCTCCGTGTGGGGGCCTACCTGGTTCTTATTTGCGGACGCACTATCGTGGCGTGGACGAGTGGACGAGCGCGTAAGGGCACTGACGGTCGACGAGTTGTCGGCGGTCGACTTCGATCTCTTCTGGCACTGCTACGGTCCCGGGTCGGTCGCAGCGTTCGGAATTTACCAGGGAGGTAAACTCGTCTCTCTGGCCACAGTGAAGGATCAGGGAGATCCGTTCATGGAGATCGGCGTTGATGTGTCACGAGATGCTCAGTCGTCCGGACTTGGAAGCGCTGTAGTGGCAACAGCGGGGACGTGGATCCTGGACCAGGGTCGGCTTCCTCTGGCCACTGTCGCTCCGTTCAATGTGCCTTCCGCCCGTACCCTCCGTCGCGTCGGGTTGGAGTACGGGATGACCGATATGATTGGGGTGGATGGCCCATTCCGGGTGCCGCCTCAGCCAATGGGCAGACCTCTCCCCGACGCCGACATCTACGACTACTATCCTGACTGGGCGATGAATACGGGCATACTGCCGCGCACCAAAATCTAGTAGCGACAATTATGGTGCGCGCGACACAATTAAGGATGTACCGGTGCCGAAATTGCTGATTTGCCCGGCCGCCGGCAGGTCCGTGATTAAACGCGGGATATGCCTCCTCGCGGGCGTTCCACCTGCGTCATTCTTTGATCAGACGTTGACCTGCGGTTGATGCCAATCCTAGAATCACAGCGCTGAGACATGGCTTGTTCGACGAGAGCTGTGCCTAATAGTTAGTCCGCGAGAGGTTTTCCGATGACAACCGTTGCGCATCCGGCGGACACAGATATCGACCTTCTTGGTCATCTGTACCGACGCGCCGGATTTGGAGCGACCCGTGAGCAGCTCGAAAGTTACGCCAAACTTAGCTATGAAGACACGGTAGAAGCGCTCCTTAATCCAGACCCGAAAAGGGACATCCAGGACGATGTTCTTGAACGCTATATCCACGGAGAAGGTCCTCCGATCTTTGTCGCTGGCTGGCTGTACCGTATGATCAACAGCGAAGCACAGCTTCAAGAGAAGATGACTCTCTTCTGGCACCACGTGTTCGCCACCGGGCTTGTGAAGAACGAGCATGTTCTGGCAGCAAAAAACCAGATCAAGATGTTCCGGCGGAACGGGATGGGTGATATGACGACCATCCTGAACGATCTTTCTCGCGACCCGGCAATGTTGTTCTGGCTGGACAACAATGAGAATAGAAATGGCGAGCCTAATGAAAATTACGGCCGCGAGTTGCTTGAGCTGTTCTCGCTGGGTGTAGGCAACTACAGCGAACTGGATATCAAGGATGCTTCTCGCGCGTTCACAGGCTGGACGTTCGAGCAGCCGCCGCCTCTCTATCCACATGGCTACTACCCAGCGAAATTCCTCTTCCGCGAGGACGATCACGACAACGGAGAAAAAACCTTCCTGGGGGTTACCGGCAATCTGAACGGTGGCGACATTATTGACATCATCGTCAAGTCGCCCGCCAGCGCCCGCTTCATCTGTCGTCATCTGTACAACTTCTTTGTAGCCGACGAGCCGCAGGTTCCGTCCTGGAATGATGTCCCTCCTCTAGACCCGGAAGGGATTGCCATGATGGAGGCAAAGTTCATCGAGACCGGCGGCGACATTCGTTCGGTACTCCGTGTGATGTTCAACTCAGACTTTTTCAAGGCCGCAAGGTACAAGAAGGTGAAGAGCCCGACAGAGTTCATCGTCGGCGTGCTCAAGATGGTTGGATCACAGACCGAGATGGCGCCGGGCATGACCAAATACGCCGGGGCTATAGACGTGATGGGCCAGAAGCTCTTGGACCCGCCGACGGTCGAAGGTTGGCACACCGGCGGCGAGTGGATCGACGGCGGAAACCTGACGGAACGAGTCAACTTTGCGGTTGACGAGATCGGCGAAGGTCTGGCCCCAGGAATTCAGGCGCTAGTCCAGCGAATCAAGGATTCCGAGTCGCTTGGATCCGCCGAGAGTCTCGTTAACGCAGTCCTCACCGAGACGGGTTACGTTGAGGTCAGTGACCGGACACGCGAGGCGCTGATCGATTTCGCCAACGATGCAGAAGGCGAAGACCAGACCACACGTGTAATCCGGATGTTGCGACTTGCCGTCGCAACGCCCGAGTACCAGTTTGCATAATCAAGATACGACCGATTGACCTGAGGTAAGGTCGCCAGAACGTACCGAGACCGGCGGTCGCCGGGAGGAGCTCTTAAATGGTTACGATCACGAACGGCAAGCCGCCTGTACTGGTGATAGTCCAGTTGACCGGCGGAAATGACTTCATGAACACCCTTATCCCGTACACCAGCGGGCTTTACCACGACGTTCGACCCGTGGTCGGTGTGAGTGAGGATCGCGTTCTGCCGATCAACGACGAACTTGCGTTCCACCCATGTGCCGCTCCGCTCAAAGAGATGTTTGACGACGGGGACGTGGCCATCATCCAGGGGATTGGCTACGAAAATTCCAACCGCTCCCACTTCCGGGCGATGGACATCATGCACACCGCGGAGCCGAACAGCATCGCCACCGAGGGCTGGCTGGCCCAGGCGCTTCGCGAGATAGATCCGGATACCAAGAACGTCTTGACCGGAATCAGCTTCGGTCGCGGCCTGCCGCGTGCGATGGCCGCACCCGGCGTTTCCGTGACATCGGTCGGAGATCTGGACAGTTACGGCCTCCTGACCAGTGTCGAGATAGAAGAGCACCGGGCGCGTGAGCTGGACATTTTCAAGCGTATGTACACGCCAGCCATCGGCTCTGGTCCCGTGATGAGTTATCTCCACCAGACCGGTGGGGACGTGATGACCGGGGCAGACTTATTGAAGACGGTTCCGGCAAATTACCGCTCAACGGTTGAGTACGCCGATAACCCGATCGCCAAGAGCCTTCGTGACGTCGCACGTGTGCACACTTCGGGACTTGGGACCCGTATCTTCTACACACAGCACGCCGGCTACGACCACCACGCAATCGAGGTACCGAACCACGAGCGTCTGCTGACGGAGCTGTCCGGGGCGCTCAGGGACTTCATGGCAGATCTGCGAGAGCATGACGCCGCTGAAGAGGTGATGATCTACGTTTTCACGGAGTTCGGCCGACGTATCGCTGATAACGGTTCAGGCACGGACCACGGTTCAGGTGGAGGCGCTTTCATCGTCGGTGAGCGTGTAGTTGGTGGACTTTACTCGGACTACCCATCTCTCGACCCGGCAGATTGGGCGAACGGTGAGGACCTGGCGCACACGATCGACTTCCGAAGTATCTACGCCACTTTGCTTGAGCAGTGGATGAGCGTCGATTCAAGCGAAATAGTCCGCGGCAAGTACGAACAGATTAACCCGTTCGCGGCCTGACGCCTGACAACCGATGTACAAAATCCTTCTGCTTGCAGGAGGGGGCGAGGGTGATGGAGACAGTTGATTACGACTGCTCGCTCGTCGGCCGGACTCAGAACAGTCACTTAGTAGCTTAGAAGTTCAGAACAACAGGAGCGATATCCGTGGCACGACCTTATGGACTGCTTAGGGCAGGGTTTCCTTACGTCAAAACTCTGGGCATGAGGCGGATAACAAACTTTCCTATCGACATCGCACTCGGCAATGAGGATCGAATCTACATCCTATGCCGACAGGAAAATGCGGCGATGATCAGAAAGTACAACTACGCCGACGAAGACCTTGGATCAATCGGCAGCTGGGGCACCGACGAGGGCCAGTTCCAGTGGCCGGTGACGCTTATCGCCGACGGCGATGAGAATCTTTTTGTGTCGGACGAGGCTCTGAACCGGATCACGCAGTTCGATAGAGAGGGTGAAGTACTCAGTACTTGGGGCGAAAAAGGCTCCTTGGACGGTCAGTTCGACCGGCCGGCCGGGATGACGTTCGACCTGGACGGGAACATCTTGATCGTGGACTCGATGAACCATCGGGTTCAGAAGTTCACATCTGATGGGAAGTACCTCGACAAGTGGGGGTCGCGCGGCTCTAGTGATGGCAAATTTGAGTCGCCGTGGGGCATCACGGTGGACGAGATTGGTGATGTTTACGTGGCGGACTGGGGCAACGATCGCATCCAGAAGTTCAGTAGTGACGGCGAGTTTATCTTCGCCTTCGGTTCTTCAGGTAACGGAGACGGTCAGTTCAATCGGCCGACAGATGTTGCGGTGGACCTGGACGGCGATATTTATGTGGCTGACTGGGGCAATGACCGAATTCAGCTCTTTAACTCAGAGCCACGATTTGTCCAGAAGTTCCTCGGAGAGGCGACCCTGTCCAAGATCGCCCGCGAGTACATGTTGACAAACGCCAGCCCGAACCGGATCCGAGACATGGCGAATCTGGAGCCACAGCGGGCGTTACGACGTCCGAAGTCTGTGGTGATCGGTGACGACGGTCGTATGTATGTGACCGATACGGATTCGTACCGTGTCCAGGTATACCAGAAGGAAGTAATCCCGCTGGACGCCACACAGATAGCACCTCCGATGCGGTCTCCAACGCTGCACCAAGAGTGACCAGATAAGGTAGCTATTTGTCTTACTAGC
The DNA here is from genome assembly GCA_014239685.1 of Dehalococcoidia bacterium. GTDB lineage: Bacteria > Chloroflexota > Dehalococcoidia > Lucifugimonadales > Lucifugimonadaceae. The sequence continues at coordinate 10,313 of JAAZYK010000056.1, forward strand.
TGGGCCGTTGTTTCTGGCTGCTAACGCAGGTCAGAACTCGAGAACGGTTGGTTGGATGGCCACGCGTTTTATGGGTTGAGGTCGTATCTGGATCTCTTACTACACGGGAATGACGACTGTGTCCCGCTTGTGATGATTTGTTGGTTCTTGTCAACCAATTGCGCAAAATCCCGTGTAACGCGCGCATCAAGTTCAAATAGACTTAAATATGTCACGCCCGCCCGACAGCGTCCGGCGTGCGACATGTACTGATACGGGGAGTGGCGCAGCTTGGTAGCGCGCTTCGTTTGGGACGAAGAGGCCCCGGGTTCGAATCCCGGCTCCCCGACCATCAGCACTTAAACCTGCTGGCGTCGCGCAGTCAATTTCCAGAATCCTGGGTTTAGACAGCAACCGGAATTAGAAACGGCCTCTTCGCACTCCGGAGAGGTCGTTTCGCGTCCTGGGATCATGCGATCAACACGCGCCTCAACTCCGAGAGTCCGTCCACTAACACATCAACGTAGTCCGCGCTCGCCCAGCACTCGTTAGTCGGTATCCCCTTGGCTCTAGGTCCACTGCGTTATTTCACAAGACGATCAGTGAGATTATGGATACGACATTCGTCTTGGCTGGTAGTACATATGACTAAGTTCGTTATTTTTTTCTCCCAGTGATGTGATAAATCATCAAAAATGCGATATATTCCCGCAGAACAGGCGCGTATACACATGAGATAAGGCTATCGTTATGACCGAGAAAACATCGCACGCGTTCGACGAGGCAAGGGCGGAAGAATTCGGTAACCAGCTTGTCGGAACGTACATGGGCGCGGCCAGGACTTTGATCGTAGATCTGGGACACCGTTCTGGCCTCTGGGAGTCGCTGGCACAGGGACCGGCGACTAGCGTCGAATTAGCGGAGCGGTCTGGCCTTAACGAGCGCTACGTGCGTGAATGGTTGGGTGGTGCGACGGTAAGTGGGTACCTTGATTACGATGTATCCACGAAAAGTCACACCCTGCCGGAGGAACATGCGGCCAGCCTAACTGGCGAAACCGGCGCCAACCTTTCGTCTCTTTCTCCCATGCTCACATTTCTTGGAGGGCACGTGAGCGGAGTGCTAGAGGCATTCCGGAATGGCGGTGGTGTCCCGTACTCGGAATACCGTCCCGAATTCACCGAGGTAATGGACGATTTCTTCCGGCGTGACTACAACTCATCGTTGTTCGATGGCTATATCGGAGTGGTTCCCGGATTGGTCGAACGGCTCGAGGGTGGGATTAGCGTGTGCGACATCGGTTGCGGTACCGGCCACAACATGAACTTAATGGAGCAGGCATACCCGGC
>JAAZYK010000057.1 GCA_014239685.1 Dehalococcoidia bacterium
GTCTGCGTCGAGGGTGTGTGATTCACCACGTCCCAGTTGCAGCGTTCGGTACAGAGGGTAGAGGTCGGCGCGATCGTTCGCGACCACCATGGCCGGCGTAGGAGTCCATATGTCATAGGTTCCGGCCGGCAAGCCGTTAATCGCAACCGATCCATCAGGACCGGTGACAACATCAACTTGAACGTTTTCTGCTGATGTGCCTACAGCACCCCTGACCCTGACGAGAATGTCGCTGACGCCAATGCCGTCGTACGTCGATGACGTCAGTGCTATGCGGAGCGATGCGCCGTCCACGATCAGATCGAAATCCAGATTTAATTCGATACCGTCGGATAGTTTTACAAACGAGTCTGTATTTATGTAGCCGGGCGCATTTGCCTCGATGCGATAGCTGCCCGGTGGCAGATTTGTCAGCGCGTAAGCACCATCGATTTCGACCCGTGATACAGCAACAGCACGTAAAGGCTTGTCAGATGTCTCATCTTCTTCGTCAAGATTTACCGCCCGGACACTTGCCCCGACAGGCAATCTGGTCCCGTTTGGCCCCGTTCCGGTCACTCGTCCGTTGATGAGCGAAGGGACAGCTCGTAAGAAAACCTCCCATCCCATATCACTGGCGACATCTAGTTGCTCGGAGTGTGCCGGATAGCCGCTCGCGTCGACTGACAGTTGATATCGACCCTGGGGCAAGGCGGGGATCACGTATGAGCCGAACTCATCGGAAGTGGCTATAACGGTGGTGATCACACTTTGGACATCTGTCGCGATGATTGACGCGCCCTGAACTGGATTCCCGGAATCACGGTTGGTAACACGACCAACGATGTCGAACACGCGTCTGCTGGGGGCATCGCCACTCACTGCGAGCGCAAGGTCCAACCGGGTCCAAGTCTCGGATTCGATCTCAGCCGTGGATGATTTCACGTTATATCCGCTGATGTTCAAACTGTGAGAACCGAGCTCTACACCGTCGATACGGTAAAAACCGAAAGCATCAGAAATCGCGTACGCGCCGTCTTCGCCTTCTCTGACCGTTATGCCCCTGAGTGGCTGCCCGTTTTCGGCGTCCACGATAAATCCAGAAATCGTGTGGTCCCGGTTGGGGTCGTTAAATATGGAGGTGTGGGGAGGCGGAGGCGTGACGACGACGGATCCAGAAGTGCCCGTTACAGGTTCGAAGGTTGCCGTGGGAACGGGAATGGATTGTTCTGGAACCGGAGTCGATGTCGACTCGGTATACGTTTCTTCACCACCGGAACATCCGGCTATGATTAAAGCTGTCGCAAGGATGGAAGGCAATGCGGACAGCTGGAGTAACTTACGCGTTATCAACTGTCCTCGCAGTCGTAGGATATCCTGCCCGGATTGCGTCCCAAATTAGGAAAAATCTGCAAGAGTTGGGGACAAAAATATATGGCCCTAAGCTAGATGCAGGTCAAAGGGTCGATCATATAACTCTACGCGGGCTAGACATTGGACCCTTAGGGGCGCGCAAACACGTTACGACCGATTTCGGCCGTAACGTGTTTTTGATTAGGTCTTCAATGTCATTCGTGTAGCTCCACGGATGATTAATGTTACGAGCGGTGAGCCTCGATGCGCTCGCGGTCGAAGTCGGTGAGGTGCGGCTGTAATCCTTCCACGATTTCGGCCAGCGTTTCGTCCGGAGACGCGGTGCTCGTGTCGACGTGGATTTTTGGACCGATGGTTGACCGGGCGACGCCTTCTTTGAAGCGTTCAAGGATAGTCGGGAAATCGGACTCCTTTACCGGGCTGTAGGTGTGCTCGGGAGAGTCTTTCAGCTCGGCCATGCGGCGTGCCAGGACGTCCGGTGTCGCTGTCATATGCACGATGATGATCGGGTCTTCTGAGATCTGTTTGAGTCGCGCCTCGATCTGTTCGGTTACCGCATCGCGATCGTACTGTGTGCCAGCAAGGCCGTATCCGTAATACATCCGGGCGTATATCGCTTCCTCAATGTGGAAGCCGACGCTCAGGTCGTCCGCGCCGCGATAGTGATGTACGTGGTAGTAGATGTGGTACCGGTGGTACATCTCTTTGAGTTTGGGGGTCAGCCCTAGAATCTGCTGCTGTTCTTCCAGAGTCGTGTCGTCCGGATGCCCGGAGGTGTGCGGCAGTTTTGAGTGATCGTGAAGGAGGGCGAAAGGCTCCCCCGTGACTGATTTTTTCCAGTCGTCGATCTTGTGGGACATGGTTGTGGTTCCGACATACTCGGAACCGACGAGGAGGATTTTCAAAGTAGTGACCCCAGTGTGATCTGTTGTTCAGGCCGGTGGTTCGGCTTATCGATGGAGCGGACAGTAGACGGCCAAACAACGCAACGGTCAAGGCGATCATCACATGAGACGGCACCGCGTTCACCGGACCCAGAAAACCGACCATCGTTCAGAGTAAGAGAATCGTGTCTGAGGCGCGGTCTCGTCATGGCAGGGCCAAGCCGCAGGGTCCGGAGGTGGGAGGAATTGACAGGGAGGGCTGAGTCGGAGCCGAAATAGGAGACACTAACTCGAAGCAGCGTTTGACGAGTCCGAGGCCGCGCCGGGTTGTTTCGCTCCCTAAAACACGCGAAACACAAGAACCCTTGCGTACATATGGTGGCCTAAACGGCGATCGAACCTGTAGATGTCTGGTTCGGCAATCGCGGATATCGTTTCCGAGTCAGGTCAGCTATCGGAGATTCCTTCTGTATGTGTTTGGAACGGCTGCACTGAATGCACTTTACAAACTTGCCATACATGTCATCGTCAAGCATTACATCGCCACCACACCGTGGGCAGCCCTTGTGCAAAATCATATTGGTGGCCTCTTTTGTGTCGAGAAGTACGCGTCCGTTGGAGAAAGTTATCCGCAGGACATTTATGTCTTCATCACGGATGTGTTGCGTCGGCGTTGTTTGACTCAGTCCCCGTTTGCAACCGGTGATGAACCGTAGTTCCTGTATGCCGTGACTCTCGACGTGGCAACGTTTTTAACCGGAACCGTGTTATGTGTTCTACGTATTCTCTGGACAGGTTTTGGCGAAAAATCACGAAGATTCAACCGGCCAGATAGGATCGATATTTTCGAGTTGATGGTCAGAGGATGTCGACGTACGCTTCCGTGGCCGGAAAGACAGGTCGAGCTTCGGGGCGCGCCAGAGACCTGTGACCGTACGCCAGGACCTAGAGTTATCGGAGTATTGATTTGACCGAGATGCCATTCACATCCGACGCGATTGAGGTGGAGGATGCGCTTCAGGCGATAGAGCTATATGCAGAGCGCGGCTGGACGGACGGGCTACCGATAGTTCCGCCGACAGAGGGTTTGGTGACGCAGTTCGTTGAGGCATTGAACGTAGCCCCGGACGCTGTACTCGGGGTTGAGCCGACTAAGGGCGCCGTGATTACGGCGGAAAAGGCGGCTATTAATGCCGTCATGGCGGGGTGCAAACCCGAGTACATGCCGGTGCTTGCAGCCGCCATCGATGGGATAACCGATCCGGAGTTCGGGCTTCATGGCATTTCCGTCAGCACCATGGGATCGGCGGTTTTATTGATCGTGAATGGCCCTATAGCCTCTGAACTGGGAATGAACTCCGGGGTTTCGGTATTTGGCCCCGGTAATAGAGCAAACGCCTCGATAGGTCGTGCCGTTCGTCTCATAATTATTAATGTGCTTGGAACACGAGCGGGTGACCTCGATAAAGCGACCATAGGCCACCCCGGCAAGTACGCGTGGTGCATTGCCGAGAACGAGGAACTTTCTCCTTGGGACCCGGTGCATGTGACTCTGGGGCAATCAGCCGGCAGCAGTGCTGTCACCGTAGTACCAGGACTCGGCCCGTTCCAGGTGGGACAACACCATGATGACAACCCGGAACGCATACTCGACGCGTTCATCGATGCGTTGTTTGCCATGGGTCCTCTTATGAAGGACGCGATTATCGTTTTGTGCCCGGAGCATCTTGAGCATTTCCGTGCGGCTGGTTGGGCGAAATCTCAGGTAGGCCAGTATCTGCATGAGAACGCCAGCCGATCTGTTACGGATTGGGCTTTTGCCGGACGGCCCGTAGATGGGGCTGGCATAGACGGCGCTGAACTTGTGAGCGCCCTTGTCTCCCCGGAATCGCTGATCACCGTAGTCTCCGGCGGCGGTGGTGGCGCATGGAGCCAGATCATTCCGACATGGACACACGGCCGAGCGGCCAGAGTGGTGACAAAGCCGCTGTCGGCTTAAATCTGCGACACTGTTCTCAGTTTATGGAGGCGAAGATGGCAACTAACTCGAAATTGCGCGTACTGGATCCCACGGGGCAGCCAACAATTGTCCAACAGGGAATGGCCCGACGTCCTGACACGTTGGATGGCGCTATGGTTGGCTTGCTCGCCAACCATAAACTCAATTCGGAACCCTTACTTGAAGCGATTTACGATGTACTTTCGGAGCGATTTGAACTTGGTGGCAGCGTCGCCGTCAACAAGGGCGACGCCAGCAGGCCGGCGGCTCCGGAAGTGCTGGATGGCATCGCCAAAGAAGTGGACGTAATAATTACCGCAAACGGGGACTGAGGAAGCTGTTCGTCGTGCAGTGTGCATGACTCAATCCAACTAGAGCAGCGTGGGATTCCGACCATTGCGATTTGTACCGAGCCGTTTGAGTCCGGGGCTCGTGCTATGGCCAAACTTGGTGGAATTCCGGACTATCCATTCGCTCTAATTCCTCACCCAATCGGGAGTCTCGACGAGGCCGGATTGAGGAACAGGGCGGTAGAGGCGTTACCTCAAGTGATAGCGTCACTTCTCGCCAGAAGTTAATTCTGAACCTGGAACAGATCATTGTTGGAGGAATGCCCGCGCTAGTCCGCGGGTGTTTCTATGTTGGAGGATATTTTGGCAAGGTTGCCTGAACTCTCAAATCGCGCCACCCTCTCGCCGGAGGCACAGGCTTCGTTCGACGCGATCGCTGGCACACGTGGAAGCGTGCACGGGCCGTTCGCTATGCTTCTACACAGTCCAGAATTAGCCGAACGGGCTGCCCATCTAGGCGCGTACATTCGCTTCGGATCTCAACTGCCGGACGCAGAACGTGAACTGGCGATCATCACGACAGCTCGCAACTTCGATTGTGATTACGAGTGGGCAGCGCACGCACGTATTGCCAGTGATGTCGGCGTCTCGAAAGAAGCCATCGATATCGTGGCAAACAGGGAGCCTGTTTCAGGCTTATCTGACGATTACGCTGTCATAGTCCAGTTCGCCCGGGAACTTCTTGACCAGCACCGTGTATCGGATGACTGTTTCGCTGCAGTCAAGAAACGATTTGGTGAGAGCGGTGCAATCGAACTTACGGCGACCGTTGGCTATTATTCAATGATCGCATGTGTACTTAACGCTACCGAGATAAAGGCACCGGATGGATCGCCAAAGTTGCCCTAGGCCGGGTCGTCGTTGTTGTCTGCGAAGCCGAATAACAGCGCCTGGACGCCCGTGGCGTAGATGTCGTCGCCATCCAGTTCCAGAGTGATCTGGGGCAGGCCCTGAGTCGCATGCCCGGAGATGATGATCCCATGGTGTGTGAGGTCGTAGGTGCTCAGATGCCAGCCGCAGGGGCCCATCACCTGGTGATCAGGCTTGTAGGTGCCGCTCAACGGGAAACCCATGTGTGGGCAGATAGTGTTGAAGGCCACGACATCGTTGTCCGGGCCAATACCTCCGCCTGCTGGCGCACCTAGCTTGATCAGGTTGTTCAATGCGTTCGGGTGCTCGTATGGGTAATTGAACGCGACTGGAACGCCGACTTCGAGATCTCTCAGAGAACCGATGCGTTGTCGATCGAAGTCAGCCGCTTGCGCATAAAGGATTCGGCCGGGTATTACGCGTTCAAGCGCGACCAGACTTACGGCAGCGGCACCCATGAAAAGGAATTGTCGCCTTGAAACGTAGGGTAAAAAACCCTTCTTAGCCTCATCCTCTGATCCTTCATCGGGCAGGGGAGAACTCTGTGCACGAGTGTCGTCGGTCAATTGGTCACCTCGTACGGCGGTAATTCGGTGGGTACGTCGAATGGCGGCTCGTCACTACTAAGACTACGCAGGAACGTTACGAGGGAACCGATCTCATCCTCAGTGAGGTTGAGGGGTTGAAGAAGGTTGTCTTTATTTTGCGTATCGCCGCCGCCGTCGTTGTAGAAACGAACTACATCATCGAGCGTCTCCATGACGCCATTGTGCATGTAAGGACCGGTGCGCCCAATTTCAAGGAGCGATGGGGTCCGGAAGCTGCCGCGATCCGCTTCGTTGTGTGTAAGGGCGAACCGTCCGGGGTCAGACCTGAGTTCGGCGAACTCTCCTACTCCGAACTGCTTGAAGAAGCGCCGGAACGTGATGTGGCGAGCTGTGTTGGTGAATATGTTCGGGTTGGCGGGCACGCCTATGACGTGAAGTCCGCCGTCAGCAAGCAGATCACCGCTGTGGCATGAAGAACATCCTGCTTTTCCTTCAAACAACTCCAGCCCGGCAATTTCCTGCGCAGTAAGAGCGTTTTCATTGCCGGCCTTGAAATCGAGGTACGGGTTATCTGTCGATTCAAGAGTGGCAACGAAAACCGCAAGAGAGTTCAGCACGTTGGCGTAGTTGACCTCGACCCCGAAAAGCTGTTCAAACGACTCTGCGTACTCAGGTACCTGGAGCATGCGCTCAACCAGCAACCGGCCGTCAAGGTTCATGAAGTGGGCTTCGGCTATGTGGTCTCTTACCAATGCCGCCATGTCTGCGCCGTCAAATCGTCCATCCCAGTCTAAGAGGGTCATGTGGCTGACGTTTAGCAGGGTGGGTGTGTTCCGGAAATACTCGACGCTTGTGTAACCGGTGGATAGGGCTTGTCCATCTGTCCAGGTTTCATCAGGAAGATGGCAGCTAGAGCATGATGTGGCGTTGTTGCCGGAAAGTCGCTTGTCAAAGAAGAGGAATCGGCCAAGATCGGCCTGTGTCTCGATAGACGCGACCGAAACCTGGCCCTGGACAGATGTCTCCTGGTCTAGGTCAGGCCCACTTGATAGGGATGCGAGCACCGCGGGCACTGATACGGCGGCGATGAGTGTCACCGAGAGCAGAATTACGCCGAACCGGCGAAGGGTCATTACTGTCCGTTTCCCTCTGCTTAAGTCTTCTTAGATGCAGGACTATCGTCCCAGAGGTCTCGGGGCGTAACCGATGTACAACACATTACCTCGAGGCCCTGATCCACTGATCCTAGTACCTAGTTGCTGGTGAATGTCATTACACCCACGTCAGAATACGAACGTTTTCGTCAAATTACTTCTGGATGCTGCGAGTCAGACAGTCCGGCATAACTCGGATCGGTTTCCAGATTGTCTGCCATGTTCCCTTTTGCCCGACTCTCTGGCCAGATTAGCGAGAGGCTGGCACTGTTTCCCCAGTGTTATGCATGTCATCGCCATCCGGCATATGTAGGGATTTCGGGGGGGTTGCCAGCGCAAATCCAAGGACCGATATGATCAGTAAACCAAGGGTAATGATGAATGCCAGTTCGTACGTGCCCGTGGTGTCGAAAATAACCCCGGCCATGACTGGTCCAATCAGAGTTGGGATGATCATGGATGGACGCGTCAGTCCGATGATGGCGCCGAAATTTTTGAGGCCGTACATCTCGGTAATCGTGAGCGGGCCGAGCGCTCCGACGCCACCCATGCCAAGACCGAATACGATCAGGCCAATCCAGGTGGTCATGCCTCCGCCCGGTACAAGGATCACCGCCAGTCCCACAACCTGAAGCGACACGACGATCACGTAAGACCATCGGGCTGTAATCCACTCGCTTACGGTGCCAAACAGGATTTTTGACGTGACGGCGAAGAAGGCCAGGAGCATCAATCCTATTGCCGCCTGTGTGGCGCTGAACCCGACTTGCTCAAGGTGTGGGATAAATTGCGTCGCCACTGACGTTCGCGCGAACTGTTGAAGTGCCATCCCGACAGAAAGCAACCAGAACGCTCTTGTACGGATCGCCTGGCTGGTGGTGAAACCCCGTAACGCTGCCCGCGCTGCCCGGCCGGCGTCGCCCTTCGGTGCCCAGCGTTTGTTGATTTCCTTTTCGACATCTTCCGGCTTGTCCCGGATAACGAAAATAACCAGTATTAGGACGGCGATCAGCAGGAATGCGGTGCTGGCAAACCCCCAGCGCCAACCTCCGACCACGATCACAGCCGTGATGATTGGAACGGAGATCATCCCGCCGAAATTATTCCCTGAAGAGATCAGTCCCATCATGCGCCCACGTTTGGCGGCAAACCATAATCCGACAAGCCGACCGACCGGCAACATCGATGCCCCAGGCGTGGCTATGAATATGAGCGCACTGAAGGCGTAGAAATGCCAGAGTTCGGTCATGACGGCGCGCAGAAAGAATCCGGCAATCATCAAGATCAATGACACGATCATGATCGGCCGCGCGCCGTGCTTGTCCATGAGACGGCCGGCGAAAGGCGCCAGAATGCCCATAAAGGCGGACAGGGTCAACGAGATGTTGATCTGTGTTCGTGACCAGCCGAATTCGTCTTCAAGCGGGATGATGAACAAGCCGAAGGCGAATTGACCGGCGCCGACGGTCGCTGCGAGCGTGAGAAAGACCGTCCCGGCAATCGGCCAGCCCCGATAAATTCCAGGGTGTCTTACGGGAGCCCTGCCGGAATCCGCTGAGCCAGGGTCCTCATTATTTGAGGTGGAATTGGAGATGCCTTGGGTCCTTGGTCGAGACTGTGCGAAGGAAAGTTGTAAGCGCGTGACATAGCCGACGCCTTCAAGGATTTTCGACCGGTAGAAATCTTCTCACACCAATCCCCACAAAGCAGGTATCCGGTCTGAATATCAAACAGAAAAGGAGTACAGGGATCGATTCCCGACTCCGTTCAAAAGTCTCGAGAAAACTCTAAGAGAACGCCGGAGCGACTTTTTCGCAGAACAATTCCAAAGAGCGATTCAATTTGTCTTCGGGTAAACGCTCTCCTGCATTGAATTCCAGAACCATCCCGGTCAGTTGCAGTGCATCCCCGATTTCTTTGATCTTGTCGATGACCACGTCTGGGGTTCCAACGATTGCCTTTTCGCTCGTATGAATGGCTTCCCAGTCGAGGTTTCCAAGTGAGTCAATGCGTTGTTCGCGTTCGCCAATGTAGTTCGCACGGCCAGAAGCCACCATTCGTTGCAAAATCTCACTGGCTGAAGAGTAACGCCGACTGAAGCCTTCCATCGGCGCAGTCAGGGCGTCGTCCATAGTGTCTGAAACGTATATTGGAATACGTAGAGCGGCGTCGCGAGGTTCGTTAAATCCGGCTTTAGCCTTGGCCTCATCGTATGATGCGAGTAGGTCTGAAAGCTCGCTTATGCCTAGTTGAAGCACCCCGCAAAAAATTGGCATCCCGAGAGTTCCGGCCATCTCGAAAGTCGCGCTTGAGTTAACTGCCCACCGCATTTTCGGATATGGAATCGTCAACGGGCGAGGAACCATCGGGACGTCGTTATATTCGTAGTAGTCGCCCTTGTAAGAGAACCGTTCCTGGGAGAGTGACAACTTCAAGATTTCTAGGCACTCAGCAAACCGAGGCTGACTTTCGGCGTAGTCCAAATTGAAGCCCTGGTAATGGCTTACGCCCCCGCTGCGCCCGATCCCGAGCTCAAAACGCCCGTTAGACAGGTGATCCATGTTGGAAACCTCTTCGGCAACATGGAGAGGGTCATGACAGGGAACGACAATTACGGCTGAACCGATCTTAATACGTTCGGTTCGGGCGGCAATCGCCCCCGATACAACCATCGAAGCCGATCCGAATGATCGAGCTCCGTTGAAGTGATGTTCGGATACCCACAGGTAGTCCATACCGCCATCTTCACAAATTTGAACCTGTTTGAAGAACTCACGATATGCGTCGTGGTGGTCTTCAGCCGTCACACCGCGTGTGTGTGACTCCATTGAATATCCGAAATCCACTTTGATTTCCTTGTTCCTAATTTGGCCCGGCAATTTTTGAAGCGATGCTAAATAGGGTGTTGACTAATGTCAATAGAATATAAGATTATTCATACCTGACGACCGGGAAATTAACTCCCGATAAATTCAACTGCATCTGGAAAAATATGTCACCGAGAACAGGCATAGGTTTAAACGTAATTGTGGATGCAGCCGCGTCTATCGCCGACCGGGATGGTCTGGATAACGTGACGCTCAAGGCGGTAGCAGCTGAGTTAGGCATAAAGGCCCCATCGCTTTATAACTACTTCGACGGTGCTCACGGCCTGCGACGTGAACTGACTTTACTGGGGTTAAAATTGCTTGGAGATACGGTCTCCGAGGCCTGCATGGGATTGTCCGGTGATACCGCTGTGCGAACGACCGCTTACGCTATCCGTCGTTTTGCCGCGAGGCGACCGGGAATTTACTTGGCGGGTCATCACTCCGGTGCACAGGATGATGATGATCTCATCGAGGCCGGCGATCGCGTCGTGTCCATGTTCACAGCAGTGTTACGTGGTTATGGTTTCGATGGCGATGAGGCGATACACGCCATGCGGGTGATGCGTAACGCAATTCACGGTTTCGTACTGATTGAAGCGGTGCACTATTTTCGGTACTCCGCCGATGTGGACACGAGCTTTGAGCGTCTGATAGACGTGCTGATACTTGGCCTGAACTCGTGGCCCGAGAACGCGGATGAGCCACACCGGTATCGTGACCCAATTAAGGATAGTTAGCGCTTAACACAGTATCGGAGTATCACTTTGGCATGGATCCGACAGGAACCTGTAGACGATCACTACACCGACATGGTCAAGCCGCTCTCCCTTCTACCGGGAGCGATGAATGCCGTTTACGAGATGACGATGGCGATCTCATTCGGTAGCTCGGCATTGACCCGAATCCAGGAAGAGGCGATCGCAACCTCAGTCTCTGTATCTAATCGCTGCCGTTACTGAACTCTCGGCCACGGAGGGTTCCTTCGTCAGCATTCCCACGATTCCGAACTTGCAAGCGGCGTTATCAATGACTATCGCACATCCAACCTGGATGAGATCACAATTGCGATGTGTGACTACGCCGTCAAACTCACCCGGCACCCGGAAGACGTGGTGCAGGCAGACATGGAGAAACTCCGAACAATTGGATTAACCGATGAACAGATCATCTCGGTTGTACTGATTACGTGCCAGTACAACTTCTCCAATCGAGTAACCCAGGGCCTCGGAGTTGATCCCCCTCCCGGGCGTTCAACTATGCTCAGACGCTGGTTGACCGGACCTGCGGCCGAGTTGAAGTGGCTGGAGTACGAAGAGGACGAGTTCCCAAAAGACGACAGTGGTGATGGGGCATGATCCAACTCGAATCGCCGAATGTCACCCGGCCCAGACTTCCAACGTGACTAGTTACGGAGATCGCTACTACACGTTAAGCAAGTCGAGCGAACCTGGTAATCGCTAACTCGTGTACGCAAATGTTCACGTACCTGAGCGTCTTTAATGGGCGACGCGTCCATTCCGGTGACCATACGACTTAAATTCACCGAAATCTAACTTAGACCAACGGCATGT
>JAAZYK010000058.1 GCA_014239685.1 Dehalococcoidia bacterium
CCAGGGCCATCGCTCGCGCCGTGGGTGGCCCAATTACCGGAACGTCGGCCAATCTATCTGGGGAACGGTCTCTGAAAACGGCGACTGAAGTCAAGGAAGAGTTCAAAGACGGCCTTGGATTCATTGTAGAAGGCATTTGCGGGGCGCACGACGCGCCCTCGACGGTCGTAGACTTCTCGGTGGACCCTCCGCTGGTTCGCCGGCATGGAGCGATCTCACTGGAAATGATCCAACGCGTGTGGACGGATGTTCTTGGCTGAGTTGCCCAGTGACAGGGCATTTTCTAATACGTATCGGTATTTACAAATGAACGGTGACGCTCACTGATGACGACCATGTCAGGCAATCTGCCGGCCTGTTTGACGCAACGGGAAAACGAGCTTGAGGCTGCGCTAAAAGCGCTTGTCTCTGAACGGACTTTGCCGCTTTATCGGATGATGGGCTATCACATGGGCTGGTACGAAACGACCGGCGAGCCCAGGATTGGATCACCCCGTTTACGCGTCCATGGGGCACTGACTTTAATGGCTTGCAGCTCCCTCGGCGGGAACTATGCCGACGCACTGCCGGAGGCATGTGCCGTCGAGTATCTGTACAACCACCTCTTGATCCATGACGACATCCGCGACGGTAACTCGGAGCGCGACAACCGCGCCTCTGTGTGGTGGTCATGGGGACCGGCGCAGGCGATCAACACGGGTGATGGCATGCACGCCCTCGCCCGCCTGTCGTTGTTTGAAGCTCGCAATAAGGGCGTCCCGACCGAGTCCATTGCGAACGCGATTCGCGTGTTGGACCAGGCAAACCTTGATACCTGTGAGGGCCAGTACAGGGACATCGCCCTCCAGGAACGACTCGATGTCGGCGTGGACGAGTATCTTTTGATGTCGGAATCGCAAACGGGTGCTCTTCTCGCATGCGCCGTCCAACTTGGCGCTCATGCGAGCGGTGACGTCGATGATTCCGTTTCGGAAGGTCTGAACACGTTCGGGCGCAAGCTCGGGGCAGCGATAAGGGTGGGAGACGACTGTGACGTGTTCTGGCCGGCTGGACAACGTGATGAGACACGACAGGGTCGGCTAGTTGCCAAGAAAAAGACGCTCCCGGTGGCGTATGTGGTCGAATCCGGTACACCCACGGATCGGCGCCGCGTTGGCGAGATTTACATGGAGCGCGTGATCGACCCAGAGTCCGCTAAAACCCTGATAGAGGTACTGGATGCAGCTGGCAGCAGGGAGTTTTCTACGGGAACGATCTCTCGATTGCTCGATGAGGGTATATCTGCCCTCGAGACTGCGAAGCTGCCTTCCGACACTATCGAACAGTTGAGCCAGGCTGCGAGATTCCTGGCGACGCCGGAAGGGCTAGATTTGCCCGAAACCGAAAACGGCAAGGACACATAGATGCCGGCAGCAGGTAAAAAAACCGTAGAAGATATAGACCTTCAGGAAGCTAGAGTGCTCGTGCGCGTGGACTTCAATGTTCCTATGTCGGGCACAGCGGTGGGCTCGGATCTCCGAATTTCGGACGACTCCCGGATTCAGGCGGCACTGCCGACAATCGAATACCTTAGAGACCACGGATGCCGAGTGATGCTCTGCTCTCACATGGGTCGCCCGGAAGGTGAGGTTGATCCTGATCTTCGGCTAACTCCGGTGCGTGAACGGCTATCGGAGTTGTTGGGCGCAGAGGTCAAAGAAGGCAAAGGTCCCGCAGGCAAGGTACCGATGCTGGTGATGGAGTCGATGGAGCCCGGAGAGGTAGCTCTCCTTGAGAACCTCCGCTTTAATAAGCGAGAGGAACGGAACGACCCCGGATTCGCACGCAAGCTGGCCGGGTTGGCAGATGTTTATGTCAATGATGCGTTTGGCACAGCTCACCGTGCTCATGCGTCTACAGTCGGCGTGGCCGAATACATGCCCGCGGTTGCTGGAATGTTGATGGCACGTGAACTTGATATGCTCGGCGCATGCTTGGAAACTCCCGATCATCCGGTAGTTGCCGTTATCGGGGGAGCAAAGGTGTCCGACAAGATCGCCGTGCTCACGAATCTGGCGAGCAGGGTGGACACAGTGCTGGTAGGCGGCGGGATGGTTGCAGCGTTCCTGGCAGCCGCGGGGTATATAGAAGCCGACCCGGCGAGTTACGGGGATATCGAAGCGGCGCGTTCGCTATTGAAGGATTCCTCGGCCCGGATTGTGATCCCAACGGATGTGATCACTGGGATGGAGTTTTCCGAGGAAACGGAGCCCATTACAGTGAACGTTTCCGCTATCTCAGAGGACAAATTGATCCTTGATATCGGGCCGGAATCGGCCGTTGCATACGCTAAAGAGTTGTCCGGGGCGAAAACTATTATCTGGAACGGACCGATGGGCGTGTTTGAGTGGTCGGCGTTTGCCGCGGGCACAACCGCCGTGGCGCAGGCGATCGCCGCAAACGATGACTGCGTGAGCGTTGTCGGTGGCGGATCGACCGGCGAGGTCGTGGGATCTCTTGGGCTCCGGGGCAAAATCACACATGTTTCGACCGGTGGAGGGGCGTCTCTGGAGTTCCTTGAGGGCAAGACGCTTCCGGGCGTGGCGGCCCTACTGGATGCGGTCCAAGCGCCAGAAGATTCACAGGGCGATTCACAAGATGAATCAGATGTTTAGTCTGATAGAGGGCCTTATATGCGCACACCGGTAGTCGCTGGTAACTGGAAGATGAACAACACATTGGCGGAGGCCTCTGCGTTGGCAAGGGCCGTAGCAAAGGGTGTATCCGGAATGAAAGGTGTCACGACAGTCGTTTGCCCGCCGTCGGTGTCGTTGGTTCCTGTGTCGATGGCGCTCAATGGAACGAACGTTTTTATTGGCGGGCAGGACGTCAACTCAAACACCCAGGGAGCCCATACCGGAGAACTCTCTGCGGACATGCTATTCGGCTTGTGTACCTATGTGATCGTTGGTCACTCGGAACGGCGTTCTATGCACGGCGAGGATGACGCGACAACTGCCGCCAAGGCTCGGGCGGCGCTCGCAGTGGGATTGCGCCCAATCATCTGTGTTGGCGAATCCCTGGAAGTACGGGATTCCGGCGAAGCAGAAGCGTTTGTGGCGTCTCAGGTAGAGGGAAGTCTCGCAGGACTCTCTGACGTCTCACAGATTGAGATTGCATATGAACCTGTTTGGGCGATCGGCACCGGGCGGGCTGCGTCGCCGGAAATAGCGCAGGAGATGTCTTCTGCCATCCGGGGGGCCGTGGCGTCACTGTATTCGCAAGAAGCGTCCGAGGATATGGCGATCCTCTACGGCGGCAGCGTCAATGCCGATAACGCCGCTTCTTATGCGGCGTCTCCGGACGTAGACGGCGCGCTGGTCGGTGGGGCAAGTCTGGACGGAGATGCGTTCTCGCGAATCGTTGAGGCGTTTGCGGCGTCTGATTGATGGACAGAGCTGCTAATCAATCCTCATGCCCGGGATGACGTCGCCAGCCTCAAAGCCAAAATTGCTCGTCGTGGTTGGCCCGACGGCTTCAGGCAAAACCGCGCTCTCCATCTCACTGGCGCAGGCGTTCAACGGCGAAGTGATCAACTCGGACTCCCGGTTGTTCTATCGGGGGTTTGATATTGGAACGGCGAAACCGTCCGAAGAAGATCTGGCAGCGGCCCGCCATCATTTGATCGACTTCCTCGAACCCGAAGATCCGTTCGGACTGGCGGATTATCTTGATTCGGTTAGAGGAATCGCAACCAAAGTAATGACCCGACAGGCTCTTCCAATTCTGGCTGGCGGGGCAGGGCAGTATGTTTGGGGGTTGCTGGAGGGGTGGAACGTGCCGCGTGTGCCGCCCAATGCCGAGCTGCGGGCTGAATTGGAAGGTATCGCCCAGGAGGATGGTGGTGAGGTCGTATTTGCGCGGTTGGAGAAGTTGGACCCGGAGGCTGCTGAACGGATCGATTTCAGAAACGTGCGTCGGGTGATAAGGGCAATCGAGGTAGCGCAGGCGGGAGGTAATACTGGGCCTAGACGGGCTGTAGAACCTCCTTATGACGCCCTCATTATTGGCCTGAAACTGGATAGAGAGCAGCTTTATGCTCGAATTGATGCCCGAATCGACGAAATGTTGATGGCTGGCTGGGTGGATGAGGTGCGTCATATGGTGCAACGGGGCGTGTCGATGAACGCTCCGGCGATGACCGGCATAGGCTATCGGGAACTGGCCGGATACCTGGCGGGAGAGCGGACGTACTCGGATGCGGTGCATGCCACGAGGCGAGCGACGCGGAGCCTAGCGCGGCATCAGGACAACTGGTTCTCCGTGGACGATAAGCGCATCAATTGGCTGGACGCGGCCGACCCGGAAGGTATAGCAATAGCGGCGACCGAACAGGTTGAGTCGTGGTTGTCTCAACCCACTGCAATCGTAAAATAAAGCAAAAGATAACCCTAAAAGATTTATTTACGGACCCATATAGCATCTTTAGAATGACACGCTAGAGGTTGTGAATATTCTGGATTAATTTAGGTACCGGATCTCACTGGAAACCAAGTCTTTAACCCGCAATCAGGACAAAGGAATCATTTTTGGTGCTGCCATTCGTTAAGTTGCACGGAGCCGGGAACGATTACATCGCTATCGATGGGCGAGGAATCGACCGCGATTGGGGCGAGCTTTCGGTCGCCATGAGTCGGCTCAACTTCGGTGTGGGATCTGACGGGATAACGCTTGTGCAGGAATCGGAACGGGCGCAAGTCCGCATGCGGATCTACAACCCGGATGGCTCCGAAGCCGAGATGAGCGGGAACGGTATCCGACTTTTTGCCAAGTTTGTGATCGACCGCAAGATCGCCGTGCCCGGTCCGGAAGGGCTGATTGTCGAGACAGGTGGAGGCGTTCGGACAGTTGTCCCCACTATGGACGGAGAGGTGATGGTAGCGGCGCGTGTGGCAATGGGCGAGCCAACCCTTACGCCGGCAGATATCCCTGTGGATGCGGCGGCGATGGGTAATCCAGACCGCGTTCTCAACTACGAGATCGAGGCTGGAGGCCGGAAACTCAAAGTTACGTGTCTGTCGGTCGGAAACCCACATGCAGTGGTGTTTCCTGAAGAAGACGTGGACGACTTCCCGTTGCTGGAGATCGGGCCTTATGTCGAGAGCCACTCATTGTTCCCAAACCGGATCAACTTCGAGATCGCCAACGTTGTAGATTCTGGCACGTTGAAGGCCCGAATATTTGAGCGCGGGGCGGGGGAGACCCTATCCTCCGGCACCGGGACGACGGCGACGGCGGTGGCGGCCAAACTGCACGGCTTCACAGATGATACGGTTCGAGTTCAGGTTCCAGGTGGTGAGTTGCGCATTACGTGGTCTGGCGAGGGTGAAATTTATCTTGAAGGCCCAGCTGTAGAGGTGTTCGAGGGTGTTTGGAGGGACTGACGAGGCCCATTCAGTACACCCTTCAGCCTACAATCTCTGCCTCGCCCAGTAATCCCTGTTAATACTCATATCCCAAAGGATCCTCAGTAACCATGCACATCGCCGACCGCGTCACACAACTGCCCGAATACCCGTTTGTCACGATCTCACGCACGATCGCAGCCAAACGCGCGCAGGGCATCGACGTGATCTCATTTGGGATCGGTGATCCTGACCGGGAGACCCCGGGCTTTATCCTGGACGCGTTGGATAAGGGAACACGCACCACGCCGAACCACCGCTACCCGGAATCTGAGGGTCTACCTGAGTTTCGCAAATCGGTAACGGACTGGTACGAACGCAGATTCGGGATTGCGCTTGACCCGGAGACTGAGGCCATTAGCCTCATCGGTGCAAAAGAAGGGATTGGCCACGCGGCGTTGGCGTTTCTGAACCCGGGCGATATGGCGATCATGCCAGACCCAGCCTATCCGGTGTACGACGTCGGTACGATCTTCGCTGGTGGTGTTAGCTACAAAGTTCCGATGCATGAAGAGGCTGGATGGCAGTTGGACCTAGATGACATCCCGACCGAGGTCGCAAACAAAGCAAAGATTCTCTGGCTCAACTACCCGAACAACCCTACGGGTGGCATCGCATCGATTGAGTACTTTCAAAAGGTGGTTGAGTACGCCAAAGCCCACGACCTGATTGTGCTGCACGACAACTGCTACAGCGAAGTGACGTACAACGGCTACAGTGCCCCCAGCTTCCTGCAGGCCGAGGGCGCCATGGATATCGGCATGGAGTTCCACTCCCTGTCCAAGACCTTCAACATGACCGGATGGCGTGTGGGGGCGGCCGTTGGGAACGCCGACCTCGTCGAGGCGCTCCGCGTCATTAAATCAAACCTGGACTCTGGAGTTCCACAGGCCGTTCAAGAGATGGCGATAGAGGCTCTCAATAACCACGGTGACTGGGTGGTCGAGAACAATCGAGGATATCAGGACCGGCGCGACAAAGTCGTCGATGCGTTGCGATCAATCGGATTGGCGGTTATCGCTCCACAGGCTGGTCTGTACGTCTGGACACGAGTGCCAGAGGGCTATTCGTCAGAACAGTTCGCCAATGCGCTGCTTGAAGAACGTGACATCGTAGTGACGCCGGGTAGCTCGTATGGCGAGGCCGGCGAGGGTTATATTCGATTATCGCTTACCCTTGCAGATGACAGAGTCGCCGAAGGGCTCTCCCGTCTGCAGGACTGGAAGATCCCGCCACCGCCCGCCAGTTAAGATTCAAGAAGAAGAGCACCAGTAGGTTTGGAGTACCTCGAACAGCTTGGCCAAATCCTCAAGAATCAGGACGTCGAGGCGTCAGGAACGCGTCTTCGTTGTCAGCGCACAGGTCCGTAGACAGAAATCGGTCTGGCCGGTCGAAGACTCGCTTGATGAACTTGCGTCGCTTGCCGAGGCATGTGGAGCGGAAGTCGTGGGACGGATGTCCCAGATGCTCAACAAGTACTCGCCGACGTACATCGGCAAGGGCAAGATCGACGACCTACGGGTGGCGATCGAGGAAGAGGGCGCGGATACCGTCATCTTTGACGACGAACTCAAGCCATCGCAACAACTTCGCCTTGAGGATGATCTGAAGGTCAAGGTGATCGACCGAAGCACACTCATCCTAGACGTGTTCGCCCGCCGTGCACGCTCCTCCGAAGGTAAGTTGCAGATCGAGTTGGCGCAGAGCGAATATTTGTTGCCACGACTAGCCGGGCAATGGTCTCATCTTGAACGACTTGGTGGTGGAATCGGAACCCGGGGCCCCGGTGAGACGCAGATCGAGACCGACCGTAGGCTCGTCCGTAACAAGATATCGCGCATCAAGAAGGAACTCAAAAAGGTTCGGCTGCGTCGTGAGGGTCAGCGAAACAACCGTCGTCGATCTGATCTCGGTGTGGTGGCATTTGTGGGTTATACAAACGCCGGCAAGAGTGCCCTGTTCAACAAGCTCACGTCTTCCGAAGTGATGGAGCGCGATCAGCTTTTCTCTACGCTCGACACGACGACCCGCCAGATACATCTGCCGTCCGGAGCGCCGGCGACGATCTCAGATACGGTCGGGTTCATCTACAAGTTGCCGCCGATAGTTGTGGAGTCATTTGGAGCGACGCTTGAGGAGCTGGAAGAGGCCGATGTCCTGGTGCATGTTGTGGATTCGAATTCCGAGTACTCGGAGCGGCAAATCGAGGTCGTGGATAAGATTCTGGACGACATGGATTTATCACACGTGCCACGAATACTGGTCCTTAACAAGATGGACCTTCTCACGGACGCAGAGCCGGATCAGCCCGCCGCCGAGCCGTACGTAAGTGTCAATGGCGATCGTGACACGGTTGCGTATAGCGGTGATTCTTCTGATGTGGGAGTCGGCCTTATCGAACGAGATCCGGCGGAATTTGGCGGAGACCTGCGAGGAGAGATTTCTTGCGTCGTGCTCGCGTCCGCAATCAAAGGCTGGGGCATCGACAGGCTCCGGTGCGCGATCGACGATGAGCTGAAGTCGGCGGCAGAGCGTGCAGAACTGGTGGCTGAAGCGGTCGGATAGCGCTTGTTTGCCCGCTAGATGGATGTGACGAAGGCAACGGCTGGATGTCCGTCAGGTGAAAGCGGATAAGCGTTTATTCGCCCCAGAACGCTATTGCGTGGCCGTCCGGTCAAATGATGTTCAGAATCGGTCAAGAAACTTTATATCTGCGGTAAGGGAATCCCATGGGCATCCAGAATCCTCGCCTCTATTAAGGCCTCCCGGATCTCTGCCGTCTGCGCATCCGTCATTGGAAGGTTTGGGAGCCTGGGAACTGTGCCTTCGTATCCCAACAGGTTCAGGCCTGTCTTCTGTACGCCGACTCCCCATGCCATGCCCAGGTAATCCATGTGGTTGATTCGATCCTGGATCTCCTTGGCCTCGGTGTATCGCTCGTCAAGGCAGGCCTGGATGATGTCACGTGCGATATGCGGCCCCCAGTTTCCGAACAAGAGGCAGGCTCCGACGGCACCGATGATGCCGCCCGGCATCAGCAACGTCCCGTTACAGGTCCAGAATTTCACGGCATCGTTTACAAACGACGACATACGGCACTCGTACCTGTAGTTTAGCGACATGATGTATGCGAACACGTTGTCGAACGCCGTGATGTCCGCGAGCTCGTCCGCGGTCACGTCGACGCCCATCGCTGTTTTTGGCTGATGGATGACGATCACAGGTACCGGACTTCCCGCAGTTACCTGTTCGAAATAGTCCTGAACTGGCGCTTTGCCGCCGCCATCTCCCATCCGTGGAGGAATTCGTACCCGCACGATGTCAGCTCCGGCCTCTGCGTACAGGTTCGCCAGCCGAACGGCCTCCGTCGGCGAAAGAGTATCAATGCCTGCGATGACGAATTTCCGGCCTGCTTGTGCATCGACAACGGTCTTAATGGAAGAAACCTTTTCCGGTTCGCCCATATGGAACTCTTCACCGCCGTAACTGCCAACAACGAATCCCGAAAGAGCGGTGCCGCAAAACTTGTCAATATTGCGGGCAAGGGCATCGAGATCCAGCGACTCATCGTCCCGGAATGGCATGTTTGTTGGGGCGACGATGATCGGGTCAGTTGTCGGAACGGACATATGTAATCCCTGGCGATTAATCGGTCAGATGGAGTTCGAGTGCCTGACTCTCGCGGAGTCCGCTTGGCAGGAAATCGGAGGTGTGACGAGATTGTATGCTTAGGCTGAGGGCTCGTCACTGGTGTTAAAAGGGAGGTGTAAGAGGCAGGGTAGGTGTGTCTGACTATGATAGAAACAACGTCGCACTATAGTAGTTATGTCAATTAGATAATATCACTTCCGATAAAGATCCAATCCGTATCCGATCATCTTTGAATCGCAACGGCGCAACTTGAGAACCGACTGGAACACTCCTTTGCAGCCCTTCTCATGATCCTGCCCACCTAAACCCGGATGCGCCGCCGTTTCGTATCGTCATGTTTACCCATGCATCCAACGGGCCTTCAACGAGTGCTATCACTTACCTTGCCACGGTGTCAGCGTGCTACGCTCGAATCAATCGTCGCCGATCGAATGATCGTCAGCCTTTTTGTTTCGGCCCGGCATTGCAATGAACTCAGCATGCCTAACTGATTGGGTCAAAGGTAAAATTGCACTTCATGTTGAAGAGTCTCAAGCGCTGGAGTCCGCTCATTATCGGCGCGTTTATGGTGTTCGCTGTGGCGTGTGGCGGCGGCGAAGATGAGGCCGTTACGCCATTTTTTGAAGAAGACTTGCCGGGGCGAGACCGACTGATAGCGACGGCAAGTCCATTGCCGGTACTGGATAGCCCGGGGGACATTCCAGAAGGGCTGGAGCCCGTCTGGGAAACGTTCGCGATGCTCGCTCGTGAATACGTTGAGCGGGAGAGTATCGACCCGGAAATTCTGGCTCGTGGCGCTATTCGGGGCTTGCTTGATGCGTTGAACGATCCATATACCTCTTATGTGACGCCAGCGGGATTCGAGCGGCAAATGGAGTCGTTCCAGGGCGATTTTGAGGGCATAGGAGCGCAGATAGACAACACACCGGACGGCCAGCGAATCATTGTGGTCGCCCCGATTCCGGACACCCCGGCGGAACGCGCTGGAATCAAGTCCGGAGACATCATCATCGCCGTCGATGGTGATGATACCGAGGGTTGGAGCGTGATCGACGCCGTGAACAAAATTCGTGGCGAAGGCGGCACGCCGGTCGTGCTCACGATACAACGACTTGGAGAGCTCGATCCCATAGAAGTGACTATCATTCGCGGCACGATCCCAACGGCGAGCGTGTTCAGACGTGACCTCCACGATGGCGACGGCAACCCGGAGGATCCGCCTTATTCGATCATCAGGATCACACAGTTCACTGAGCGAACGGCTGAGGAGTTGCGAGCAGCTATCGACGATATCAAGGATGTGGGTTCTGACGGGATTATATTGGACGTTCGCTCCAACCCCGGCGGACTGTTGGAATCGACCGTGGACGTTGCTGCCGAGTTCTTGGACGGCGGAATGGTGACGTACGAAATCAACGGGCGTGGGGTTCGCAGGGACTGGCCGGCTGATCCTGGCGGTTCGGCTCTGGACATCCCGCTTGTAGTGCTTGTGGATTCGTTCAGTGCAAGTGGAAGTGAGGTGCTTGCAGCGGCGCTGCAGGATCGTGGCCGCGCCGCCATCATCGGGACCCAGACCTTTGGCAAGGGTTCGGTGAACATTCTTCGTGATCTTCAAGAGGATGACGGAGCGGTGTATTTGACGATTGGACGTTGGTACACGCCAAACGGTGGTCTGATTGAAGGCGAGGGCGTGATCCCGGATGTGACGGTCGAGTTTCCGTTCGATTCCGAGGTGGATCTACAGCTTGAGGCCGCCATCGAGCAGCTAAATTTCCAGTTGTCGATTGTGCAGGTGGGATAGAGATGCCCAGACGAGTGATTGGCCGGGATCGAACGGCGGTGACGGATGTTGGTACGCGATATAAGACGGTCGCGCAGAACCGCCGCGCTCGATTCAATTACGACATCGGGGAGCAGTTTGAGGCCGGGATTGTTCTCAGCGGGACGGAGATTAAATCTGTGCGTGAAGGACGGGTCAACATCGCCGAGGCGTACGCCCGCGTTCGTGCCGGTGAACTGTGGCTCATGAATGCCCATATCGCAGAGTTCAAGGGCGCGAGCCACTACTCAGAGCACGACACACTGCGACCTCGAAAGCTTTTGATCCACAAGAAGGAACTGCGACGGCTGGAACTGGAGCTCGGGCGGGAGCGCTCGACGCTGGTCCCGCTTCGCTTGTATCTAAAAGATCATCACGCGAAGGTGGAGATCGCGGTCGCAAAAGGGCGTCGCCAATACGATCGGCGTAACGCGATCAAGGAGCGGGAGACCAAGCGCGACATGCAGCGGGCGATGAGGCTTCGGGACCGCTGACCGGGATCGTTAATCCGGACCGCCCTGCCCTGTTTGATTCAGCGTGAAAATGGCAGGCCTGGCCAGATCACTGCGCAGTAGATGTGACTGACGGCTTACGTAATGGATCCGGTTTG
>JAAZYK010000059.1 GCA_014239685.1 Dehalococcoidia bacterium
CGATCTCCGGAGCTGAGCGGAAGTGTGCGTGGTTCGAATGTCCTGACATCGATACCGTGAATGCTATGTTGGACTGTGAGTAGTGGAAGCCGATGAGATGGGATTGACGAATGTGACGTTCGAGGTTCAGGACGTCACCGACTTACCTGGCGATGTCTCATTCGATTTAATTACAGCGTTTGACTCGATCCACGATCAGGTCAACCCCCAGGGAGCGCTTAACGAAGCGAGCAGCCATCTCTCCTTGAACGGTGCATTCATGATGATTGATATCAAGGCGTCCTCAAATCTGGAGGACAATATCGAGCACCCAGTAGCCCCATTCTTCTACGCAGTAAGCACACTGCACTGTATGACGGTTTCGCTTGCGGAAGGTGGCGCCGGGCTAGGTACCGTTTGGGGTGAGCAACTGGCAGTCAAGATGCTCCACGATGCCGGGTTACCCAACGTACGAGTCTTGGACTCGTCTAACCCGTTCAACAGCATCTACGTCTGTACAAAGTAGAACGATCGAGTTTGTCGAAGATCAAGTGCCAGGGTTGCTGCGCGCTCCTTAAATAACGGCACGGTAAACCTAGGGGCCCACTACTCACAGGCCAACATAGCAGTCACGGTATCGGTGTCAGGACATTCAAACCAGGCACACTTCCGCTCAGCTCCGGTAGTGCGTCACCTGCCGGAGATCGCGTCACCGGCACTCTTGAGCGAGGCGGGCTCAAACATCAGCACGTAGCTGTCCTCATCGCTGATAGGACAGTGCTCGACTCCCTTCGGAACGACGGCCATCTCACCTTCAATCAACGCGATATCCGATAGCGGCGACCTCATCTGGATCGTGATTCTCCCACTAACCACGTAAAAGAGTTCGTCCTCGTTTTCGTGAATGTGCCAGTGGAAATCACCCTTAAACAGCGCCATTCTTACGACTTGGTCGTTGACCCGTGCCAGGTCGATCGGATGGTAAGCACGACCTGCGATCCGGTCGATGCCGTCGACTACGGCGGTGGCAGACGTCATATCCTAGGGTTCCTCTCGGCTGTACGTACACCCTTCCACTGGGAGGACCAGTACTCGGGCCGCGCCCGGCACTGTACTTCATCCCGATCCATAGTCGTTACCGCTTCTTCGGCCTGGACGATCAGGCGGCCCCCGCTATTTAGCCTAGAAATAACGAAAATTAATGCAAACATTTCTACCTAGCCAAAACTTTAGTACATCGGCCCAAATCCTTGACTACCGAAGATTGGGCAAGCAGAGAGTGGAGGCTTACCAGCTGTGGCTAGGCCAGTGGCCTAATCATCCTGCTGCAAAGATGTGGTTCGGATATCGTGAAGCCCTAGCTTTGTATACCAACACCATTATCGAGGAGTGGATAGGCAGAGGTTATAAAAACAACATGGACTTACTGCCAGTTGGTGAAGTTGTTTATCCACCTTGGCTTGGTAGTGATATTCATGCAACCCATCGAAGTAACTTACTTCGTAAAGACCCGGAGTATTACAGTCAGTTCAATTGGGTAGAGCCTGATGATATGGAATACATCTGGCCCACCAAGGAAAGTGTAATAGAGTTAGATAGCTAGGCTTCGATCTGAATTGGGCGGCGTTGCCACGCACCTGAGTACCACGTGTCGGTGGCTGGCGAGACAAATCCTGCACTCACAATATGCGCGAACGTCATTACCAGAATAACGAGAAGCATCCTCCGGCCTGCACTTGCTGGTCGTGTGATCTTGCGGCGCAGCGCAAGCGAGGGTTTGATCCCGCTATTCCCGCGGGTCAGCAGGTTTCTGATTCGGTTATCTCAGATGCCCAGTCGATCCTAGATTCATCACGTGGCAAGGCTATCTCCAGAGAGGCCAAGCGGGCACAGTCAAAGCAGGCTCGTGATACGGCAAAGCGGTCTCGGGGCGGTGGTCGAAAGAAAAAGAAGGGTAAGAAAAAGTAGTTCTGGGAAGGATCGGCGAGTTCGTAGATACATTTTCTCCCTCACCACAACCCTCTCCCGCCGGGATAAGGGGCGACCACGCCCCTCCCGAACACGTGATAAGACACGTGCGCGTTGAGGAAACCAATACTCGATAACGAGAAAGCCGCAGGCACAAGCGTCGACATTGGAATAATCACTGGCGCAGTAATCATCTCGTGGACCGGCAACGTTGGGTTGTCGGTGGCAGCGGGTGCCATCCAGGCGAAGAAGGCTTAGCGCAAAGCCTCACGGAGACCACTGCACAAGTTTCCGCGCCGGCCAATGCGCACCCGCTTCAGCCCTAACCAGCTGGCCATCAACGTCAGCTCTTTCGCCAGTTCCGGGGCGACGTGTGCCGGGTCCTGTCCTTCCTCTATGAATGCACCACGTACCCGCAGCGTCCCGCGATCCCGTTCCGCCTTCACGTCCACCCGCGCCACGAGGTCCTGACCGAGCAGGAACGGCAGCACGTAGTATCCGTACTGGCGCTTACGTTCCGGAACGTAGATTTC
This sequence comes from Dehalococcoidia bacterium, assembly GCA_014239685.1. GTDB lineage: Bacteria > Chloroflexota > Dehalococcoidia > Lucifugimonadales > Lucifugimonadaceae. Next base: position 2,481 of record JAAZYK010000059.1, read on the forward strand.
GATGCGATAGAAGAAGTCGAATAGTCGCTCGGTCCGGTCCCTGTCCCAGATGAGCGAGTCAAACGGGCTCATTATCGCTCGCGCGTTCACTGCTCCATTTGCCGATGCGTCTGGATGCAGATAAGCCGGTTGATCCCAGCCCTCGACCTCAACCTCACGCAGATCTCCGGCTTCCACCAGCTCGGTCAATCTCGGGCGTGCCTCAGGCATACGAATCCGGTAATAATCGGCGAGGTCGGCCCCGGTACCGACCCCAAAAGCACGCGCCGCTATCCGCAAAAACTCCCTGTGAGCTTCCTCCCGACTGACCGGCTCGCATTCCAAATATTCTGACGGTATGGCCCGTTCAGGAAGGTCATACACACGTGAAAAACCGCGACGTTCCACCGAAGTCAGGTCGCCCGTAGCGAAGTGATACTCAAGCGCCACCTTGCCGGGGGCCCTGTTCCACCATCCGGGAGAACCGCCGCCGCCGCTCCGCTTCCCCGGGTTCTCAAGTTCGCGGATCGTAAGCGGGCCTCGCTCGCGGATCTCATCGATGATCAAATCAAGGTAATCAGCGTCGGCGCTACGTATCGTCCGAGATCGTCGCTTGATCCCGTCATCCATCCGATGTCTGAACAGGGGGTACTGCTCCACCGGAATCAACGATGCGACGTGCCCCCAGAACTCAAACAGGTTAAATCGCTCGTGGCAGCCATCGCCGAGCAGCTCAATCGGATACTTCCCGAGTCGTGAAAAGAACGGCATGTAGTGAGCCCGCACGCATACGTTTACTGAATCGAGCTGTATCAACCCGAGACGATCAATTACGCCACGAAGATCGGCATGTCCTGCTTCAGTTGGCCTAGGCTTGGCGAAGCCTTGAGCAGTGAGGGCAATACGACGGGCTTCAATTTTCGAAATTGAGTCGTTCATCTAACCTCCCGGAGTAGACCGGCATTATGCTTTCGCCCAACCGGAATATCGACACCGACTGTCACAACCCGCATATATCCAAACAGGGTCACCGAATGAGAACACCTCAGCACCAGTTTTTCTCGCACCAAGAGTTCCAGTCCCGACTAGACGAAGTGCGTGCCCGCATGGACGAGCGCGGACTTGATGCACTACTACTGACAACGCCGGAGAACATCTACTACCTGACCGGCTACCAGACGCCTGGCTACTATTTTTTTATCGGGCTCATCGTGCCGCTAACGGGTGACCTGGTACTCGTGCCTCCACCGCACGAGGAGTCCCTTGTCACATCCTATTCTGTCGTAGACGACTACCGATTATTCCGCGATACAGAAGATCCGATCATCGGTATCGCGGGTGTTCTGGATGAACTGGGGTTGGCACGCGGTGACATCGGTGTCGAACACGAATCATGGTTCCTCAAGATTCGTGATTACATGCGCTTGCGCATGGTACTCACAGATGCCCGACTTCATGATGCATCCGGAATTGTGGAGAGCGGTCGCCTGGTCAAGTCCGAGCGTGAGATTGGTTACATGCGTGATGCGGCGAAGATCGCGACGGCCGGTGTGAGGGCTGGGCTGGAAGCCGTCTTGGTGGGAGCCACCGAACAAGACTTGGCCGCAGAGGTCGTCAGCGCTCAGATCCGCGCTGGTAGCGAGTACAGCGGGTTACCGCCATTTATCACGTCCGGAGAGCAGCACTCCATGCAAGTCCACTCCACGTGGTCAGATCGGATGATCGAAAACGGCGATGTGGTGTTTTTCGAGGTGCCTGGCGTGGTTAACAGATATCACTCAGCATTGACCCGTGCGGCATTTGTCGGCGAGCCTCCTGAACTGCTACTCAAGGGCAGTGAGGTGAATCGAGACGCTCTACGACTGGCAAAGGATCGGATCAAGCCGGGAATGTTGGCTTCAGAGGCGTTCGAGGCTGCACGCCAGCGGATTGACGACGCGGATGTGCCGTATGTGCAGGGCCGCCGGATCGCCTATGGAATCGGAACGGCGTTCCCGCCCGGCTGGGACGAGGGCAATATTTTCAGCATCAACGCCAACGAACACAGGCCGTTCCATACTGGCATGGTGTTCCACGTGATTACGACGATGCGGCTTCCCGGCCTCGGGGCGATCGGATGCAGCGACACGGTGCTTGTCACGGAAGACGGCTGCGAGACGCTAACGAACGACGTGCCGAACGAGCTATTTATTGTATGACCGGTGGCGGGATTTCTTCTCCCAACTGGAGAAGGTGCAGGATGACGGAGAATTTCGGAGGTCCGTTACGTTCTTCGTTCAAGGCAAACCAGCCTTTTTGAAGTAATAACCTACTGGCGGGGCGTTTTAGTCGGACGAGGGGAGTTTTTTGGCGCTCTGTAGTTCCATGACGTTACCGTCACAGATTAGCTCGCCTTTGCCGGCTTTGACGCACAGCAAACTCACACCACCGTCAGCACCCTGGTAGCGCTTGCCGAGTTGTACGTCGGGTCCGTCAGCCTCTGAAGCCGATTGATCCGCTTTTACTTCGAGGGGTATGCCATTACAAGTCAGCTCCGCTTCGCCGCCTTTTGTGACGACGAATTCGGCGCCTCCAGATACGGAAATAAGGCGCTGTCCGGTTGAGAGATTAATCTTCGTTTCTCCCGTTGTTTTTGACGTTTCTAGCACGACCGGGCGACTCACACGCCGCCTGAAGGACAAATTTGATCGCCTGAGTATAGCCAAACATATGGACAGAGACGCAAGATAACGAGACTGTCCCGAATCATCACTTTCGCGCGCTCGGCACATTCATGGGAACTCTTTTCATCATAGGAACTCCGATCGGCAACCTTGGCGACCTGTCGCCACGTGCAGCCGAGTTATTGCGAACAGTCGATCTGCTGGTCGCCGAAGATACGCGTGTCACCCGCAAGTTGCTGAATCATCTGGATGCGACAACCCCGTGTATCAGCTATCACGAGCACTCAAACCCGGCGCAACTGGAGCGTGTGCTCGACGCACTTGAATCCGGAAAAGTGGCGCAGGTCACAGACGCAGGTTCTCCGACAGTCAGCGACCCCGGGGCGTCCCTGGTAGAGGCAGCCGTCTCAAGGGGGCACGACGTTGTCGCAGTACCCGGTCCGTCGGCGATCACGACCGCCATCTCGATATCCGGGATGCCCGGGGACAGATTCAGCTTCCTCGGCTTCCTACCACGGAAAAGCACCGAGCGGCGCTCGGTTTTGTCCGACGCCGCTTACGAAACCGGCACACTGATCGCTTTTGAAACGCCCCAGCGAGTGTTAGCAGCACTAGAAGACATTGAATCGGTTCTGGGCGCGCGACGAATCGCGGTGTGCCGTGAAATGACCAAACTGCACGAAGAAGTATTCAGGGGCACGGCTTCCGAGGCGAGCCAGTACTTTTCAAGCGGGCGTATACGCGGAGAGTTTGTCCTTGTGATCGAGGGCGCGCTGGAGCAGACGATAGAGATATCGGACGAGACAATCATCGAATCAATCGCGAATTTTTCCAACGTCCTGTCAGGACGGTCACTTGTTGAAGCCGTTGTTGAAGCGACAGGAGCACCACGTAGGCGTGTCTACCGTCTCGTGACAAGTTCGCAGGCGGATAAGGCCGCCGGCTCGTAAACGCTGGATATAATTGAGTGTCGCGGACCGCAATTCATTGCGTGAGCGAAACACCGAACTTGGGAATGGAGACATCTTGGCCGAACGGGTCCTCGTGGCCGTGGCGTGGCCTTACGTCAACGGACTACCTCATCTCGGACATATCGCTGGCAATTCGTTACCGGCGGATATTTTCGCGCGATTTAACCGTCTCATAGGTAACGACGTCCTGATGGTGTCCGGAAGTGACATGCACGGCACTCCGACGATGCTCGCCGCCCGTCAGCAAGGTATATCGACTCTGGAGCTGGTACAGCGATATCACAAAGCATTCTCCGAGACGAACACCGAGATGGGTTTCTCGTTCGACCTGTACACACACACAGACACGGATAACCATCACGCTGTGTCACAGGCGATGTTCACAAGACTGCTGGAGAACGGTTATCTGGTCGAGGGCGTGCAGAGCATGCCGTTTTGCCTCGAAGAGCAGCGATTCCTTTCCGACCGTTTCGTAGAGGGTGTCTGCCCGCACTGCAGTTCTGACGGAGCACGCGGCGATCAGTGCGATAACTGCGGCAACACCGTCGATCCATCTGAGTTGGAAAACATCCGGTGTAAAGAAGACGGATCGACACCAGAATTCCGCGATACAACCCATTTTTTTCTTCGGCTAAGTGCATTCCAAGACAGGCTCACCGAGTGGATATCCGATAAGAACGACTGGCGCCCTAACGTGCGTAATTTCAGCATGGGCATTCTCAAACAGGGCCTTAAGGATCGGGCGATCACGCGCGATATCGACTGGGGCATAAAAATCCCGGTCGAAGGGTTTGACGACAAACGAATTTACGTATGGTTCGAAGCCGTTATTGGCTACCTCTCAGCCTCGATAGAATGGGCCACAAACTCCGGCAACCCTGACGCCTGGAAGGCATGGTGGGAGGAAGAGGACGCTCGAGCGATCTACTTCCAAGGCAAGGATAATATCCCGTTCCACACCATCATCTGGCCGGCGATGTTAATGGGCCACGGTGGCCTCAATCTGGCAGAAGATGTAGCAGCTAACGAGTTTTTGACACTTGAGGGTCGGCCGCTTTCGACCAGTAGCGGGTGGGCCGTATGGCTCCCCGACTTTCTGGAGCGCTACGACCCTGACCCGCTTCGTTACTACCTGACGTCGATCATGCCTGAAACGTCTGATTCTGACTTCACTTGGAACGGATTCCTGCTGGCCAACAACAATGAGCTTGTTGCGACTTTCGGAAACCTGATCCATCGTGTGCTCACGTTAACCACGCGTAACTTCAACAACGCCGTTCCCAAACCAGGCGATTTAGGCCCAGAAGAGAACGCTGCACTAAAAGCCTGTGACAAGGCGCTGGAAGATGTCGCCAATCACCTCGCCGCACGAAATTTCAGGGAGGGCCTGCGGTCCGTGATGGTGCTCGCCCAGCATGGCAACCGGTATGTCGATAGCCGTGCTCCATGGAAACAGATGAAAGAAGATCGCGAGGCGGGCGCAACAACTCTTTGGACCGCCCTCAACATCGTCGAGACACTGCGGACTGTCGCTTACCCGTACCTCCCGTTCTCGACACAAAAACTCCACGAAATGCTTGGGCATGATGGCGATGTCCTGTCTTCAGGATGGCAACGACAGACACCGGTCGCAGGCACATCTCTACCAGACCCAACACCCATATTTAAGAAACTGGACGAATCTATCGTCGAAGAAGAAGCAGAACGCCTAGCGGCGGCCAGCTCCCGATGACGGGATCAAACTTGCAACAGATGACCTCCACCAGCCCTTACGACGCTATCTATGACCCCGTGCGGCCGGAACTTCAATCCGTGATCGTGAACATTGCATCTCTCGCAGGAGAACAGGGTTCCCATGAAGGCGCCATGGCGGAGCGGCTTGAGCATGTTCTAAGCGCTCCCGGAAAGCGATTGCGCCCCGCCATCACCCTGCTCGCTTCCCGCCTCTGGCGGAATCCGTCAGATCTGGATGTGATGATGGGGACTGCGGTGGAGCTTCTTCACATCGCAACTCTCATACACGACGACACGGTGGATGCCGCAGACACGCGCCGCGGTCGTGAGACGGCGAGCAATCTGTGGGGCCGAAACGTCGCCGTGTTGCTTGGCGATTACGTATTTGCCGCCGCCGCCCGATTTGTTTGCGATACGAATAGCGTCAGGCTGGTCCGCCGTTTCTCCGAGACAATCATGGAGTTGGCTCGAGGTGAACTAAACGAATTGCTCGACGGACAGGAGTCCCATGTCACACGAGATTCCTACTATCAGCGTATCTACGACAAAACCGCGTCACTGTTCACGACGGCTTCTGAGAGCGGCGCCGTTATGGGCAGTGCACATGAGTCGGAGATTCTGCTACTCCGTAACTACGGCTACAAGTTAGGCATGGCGTACCAGGTGCTCGACGATGTGCTCGACTACGACTCCACCTCTGAGGAGCTCGGGAAGCCAGCAGGTAACGACCTCAAAGAGGGCGTCCTGACGTTGCCGGCGATCATGTTGATCGAGGCGGAGCCGGAATCAAACCCGGTATTTGACTGGTTCAAATCGGCCCGTGGTGCACGTGATAACGGTCCAGCCCAGATCGACACCGATGCCCTAGATGCCGCGATCAAGGCCGTGCGGGAATCCGGCTATATCGAAGAGAGCCGCAACATCGCGTTGGGCTGGATTGACGAGGCGCAGGAGTCGCTAAGCGGGCTCCCGAACACGGAAGAACGAGCTGCCCTGGAGACACTCGCCGACCTAACCGGTGGTCGTCGGTCCTAAAGACCCGGTAGCGAGCCGAAAACAAGCTCTCCATCAACCAACGTAGCCACAACGCGTATCGCGCTTATGTCAGTCGATTCCACTTCAACCGGCTCCCTCTCAAGCACGACGAAATCAGCCCGCTTGCCTGGCTCAATGGAACCTACATCGGCCTCTTGCAGATCCATCCATGCAGCGATCGGACCATACAAACGCAAGGCTTCTCTGATCGAAATAGTCTGTTCCGGTCCTATCTGCTCGCCGCTCAAAGATTTTCTGGTTACAGCAGCCTGGATGCCAGTCAGTGGCGCGATCGGTCCGAATGGAGCATCTGACGACCCTGCGACGGTCGTTCCCGCCTCAAGTAGGCTTTTGGTGGCGTACAAATGCGTTAGATCACTGCCACCTGCAGTTGATTTCAGGGCATTCGCATAGCGATCACCACGCTCGTAAATAAAGGCCGGCTGTGTCACCACTGATAGTCCGGCTGACGCAATCATCTTTGCGATTGCCGGCGGGCAGTCTGACGCGTGCTCAATACGGTGCCTTCGATCTGCGATCTCAGAACGGTTTCCTACGGCAGAAAACGCCTCGGCAGCCATCACCACAGCCTCAATCTCTACAGCGTGTACCGCAACCTGGTAACCGGCCCGGTGCGCTACCGAAATGACCTCCACGAGGGTCTCGAAGTCCGGATGCATTTCTCCGCTAGAGAACGTGATCGCAATTTTCGTTGCACCCACCCTCACTCCAGGGCCACTCTCCAAGTTCGGATAGGCCCCGTCCGGAGATAGCATCACAGTCGGACGAGGTAAGAATCGGTTTTCCGCAATCATGGCCGAGTACAGGTGGATACGATCAACGGTATTGTCCCGCCCTGCATCAGTAACAGAGGTCACGCCGGCGGCGATAAATGCGGCGGAAGCGGTCTCAGCATAGTCGTTCAACACATCCCCGGACGGTCGTGGCATCCGATCACGCAGCCAACCGCCCATCTCAAACAACACACCCGTAGGCTCTCCGGTATTCGGGTCCCGTTCGATCGTTGCGCCCGGTGGCGGAGTGCTGTCCTTGTGAATACCGACGGCAGCGAGAGCGGCCGAACTCAGTACTTCGCCGTGCCCACTGCCGTGAGAGAGTCGGACCATTCTTCCGGGCGCTGCCCTATCGAGATCTACTGCGTTGGGATGACGTCGCTCAGCGAGCAACAACTCGTCATATCCGCGCGCCCTGATCCAGTCAGCCGAAGATTCATGCGAATCAGCGGCCGCCTCGGCTATCTGTCCAACTATCTGAGCGATGCTCTTGACGACCGCCGGCGAGCAATCGACAGCGCGCAACGCAGCGCCCAGTGCCAGCGGATGTGCGTGGGCGTCTATAAATCCCGGAAGCACCGTCGCACCATCCAGGTCAATCGCTCGATAGCCACGCCGGACGTCCTCGTACTCCGAGAGCACTCGTTTAATACGTCCGTTCTCGATCAATACACCTGTAGCAACCGCATCACGTCCATCAAGTGTGAGAACGTTAGCGTTGAAGAGAATCGTACTGCGTGAAGTGTGTTTGCTCATCGTTGCGACCGGATCATGTTCTAAGCCACGGGTTATACGATGTCAGTTATCAATGCATGTGGCGTCGCTAGAATACAGGCCTCACATGACACCTTCCCGACTAACCGCGGACAGTCTGTCCGCACTCCGAGGTACCGCACGCCGCGACGCGCTCGCAGGCGAAGCGGTGACACGGCTTGACCCGATGTATGGGCCTATCGTTTGGGCGCCTAGATTTAACGCACTCGAAGAACTGATTTTCACGGTCCTCACCCAACACACGTCAGACAGCAACGCGGAGGTCGCTTACAAGTCTTTGAGAAAGATTTTCCCGACTTGGATGGATGTGATCGAGGCGGGGCCGGCGGAGATCGCACAGGCGATCAAACATGGAGGGCTGGCGAATCAGAAGGCGCCCCGAATTCGAGAGATATTACGCATCATCCTTGAGCGAACCGGTCGGCTTGAGCTCGAATTCCTGGCATCGATGCCGCTGGAAGAGGCCCGGGCGTGGTTAATCTCTTTGCCCGGAGTCGGAAAGAAGACGACTGGAATCGTGCTCAACTTTGCCCTCGGGATGCCCGCGATGCCGGTGGACACACACATCTATCGTGTGGCGCGAAGGCTTGGGCTAATCGGTCTGAAAACGAACGTAGATAAAGCACACGACATGATGGAGATACAGATCCCACCGGATGAGATATTTCGGTATCACACGCTCCTAATCACACACGGGAGGCAGGTTTGTAAGGCGCAACGCCCGTTGTGCGGGGAATGCCCAATGGCCGATTTGTGCGCGGCGAAACCGGTTTTTGACAAGGCCTTTCAGGCGGAGAAATATCGAAGACCCGTTCGCGCCGGCCAGACCCTCTAGAGGCTCTCGATCCTCAAACCGTCGGCCGGTCTAAGGCACATACAAAGGAAACACTGGACGATTCATCAACAATCGCTCTCGGAATCATCCGATTCGCTTGATATGATTAACGACGGCCTTTGGCCAAACGACCGCATCTAGCGCCCCGTTGGTGCAGCGGCCTAGCACGCCAGCCTTTCAAGCTGGAGATCACGGGTTCGAATCCCGTACGGGGTACCAGAATCGCC
>JAAZYK010000005.1 GCA_014239685.1 Dehalococcoidia bacterium
GTGTCCGCTCCTGCAAGCAGACATCCACGGCTGGACGATGGGACTGCCGTGCCGCCGGAAGAGCTCGGCCCGATCTTCGACCGAATCCCGGGCGCGCACGTCCCGGACCGTTACGCCCTGCCGCGCCGACTAGACTTCGGCGCCGACCCGGATCTGAACCAGACTCATACGCTTCCGGCAATTCCGGGCAAAGCATTTGGGTCTCTGGTCTCCGCAGTGGACGCAGATGGCAACGAGATCGCCGGAATTCGAATGCCCGATATCACGGTTCCGCTAGCTACGCACACCGGCTGGAACCTACGCCATCCCGACAACGGTGGTGAACGCCAGCTATTCGTCTTTATGGGCGCAACCATTCCGTTCGCTGCAACACGTGCAGACCGAGAAGCGACAGGTGATCCTCGCCCTTCAATCGAAGAACGCTACCCATCACGCGACGCATACCTGTCGCAAATCCGTGCCGCCGCCACGGCTGTAGCAAATGAAGGCTACGTCCTAACCGAAGACATAGAGGCTCTGGTCAACCACGCCGGGGATCGCTGGGACTACTACACGAACGCTCATACCGGTTAAGGGAGATATCTCAGCCAAGTGCCGATACGGTTCAGGTGGATCGACATCTATGTCGGTAGGCGGAGATTACGAAGTGACCACCGGCACTCCAGTCTCATCAAGTATCGGGGTCTCCTCTCGCACCAGATAACGCTTAGTACTTGAATGATCCGTTTAGGCGTACTCTGTGGTCGAAAATCGCAGCCATTGTGTAACACCCGATACGTCATAAGGAACGCTAGATGCCGGTAAATCGTTTCGATGTCAATTTCAGTCGTCTCATTGCCGATGGAAAGTCGTGGGGAGATGTCGGTCCGTATGAAGAGCTACGCGGCACACTTCACTTCGATATCGACCCCGAACACTCAGCCAACGAGCGCATTACAGACGTAAAGATGGCCCCACGTAATGCAGATGGACGGGTTGAGTTCTCGGCGGATTTGTCGATCATCCTGCCGGTGGACCGAAGTAAGGCCAGAGGCAAAATGGTCCTAGACGTGGTGAATCGCGGTAATCGGGTCGCTCTCCCCAATTTCAACCGGGCTACACGTCCAAGCATCAACGCTGACACGCCGATCGATGTTGAGGTCGATCCGGGAGACGGCTACCTTATGCGACACGGCTATGTGGTCGTGGCATGTGGTTGGCAGAAAGACGCGCCACCCTACCCGGCCCTCATAACACTGGACAGTCCTGACGGCGTCGACCCGGACGGAAACCCGATCACCGGAAAGATCTACTCCCAACTCCAGTCGCCCGTCGACACCCACAACTTCCTTCTTTCGGACAAAGGCCATCGCGCATACCCGGCAGCAGACATGGACGAACCCCGAGCATCGATGGAAGTTCGGGACGAACCGGACGGAGACCCACAGCCAGTCGAGCGGTCAGACTGGCGATTCGGACGGATCGACGAGGACGGGAACTACGTCGCCGATCCCGACTACATTTGCTCCGAGACTATGTTCCAAAAGGGCCGTCTGTACCAGGTTATTTACAACACTGTCGGTGCACGAGTGCTCGGTCTAAGCTTCGCCGCCCTCCGGGATGTCACATCTTGGATCAAGCACGGGACACCCACTCTGGAGTCCCCCGTTCCCGGTGTAAAGCATGCTTACGCGTATGGGCGTTCCCAGACCGGGCGCTACCTCCGGACATACGTCTACAACGATTTGAATCTAGACGAAAATGGGCGTGAAGCACTGGACGGCGTTATCGCCAACGTGGCCGGAGGCATGCGAGGTGAGTTCAACCAACGATTTGGCCAGAACTCCAAAGACCGCAACAACATGCTGACCCAGCTCTTCCCGTTTGCCAGCTCCCAGACAATCGACCCGGAGACGGAAGAAATCGGTTCGCTCCACACTCGGCTAGACGAGCGTCGCAGCAACATCAAGGTGTTCTACACGAACTCGTCCGCCGAATACCACCGAGGCGACGCGTCACTATTGCACACCGACCCGGATGGAATGCAGGACGTTGATCCGGGACCAAACACCCGGATTTACCACTTCACTGGCACGGAGCACGGCCTCGGTATGTGGCCGCCTACAGACATCGCCGCCGCAGGGGAGGAAGGTCAGGACCGATCCCAGAACCTTCGGAACATCATCGACTATGGACCCTTGCTGCGTGCGTGCCTTGCCAACATGGACGCATGGGTTGTGCATGGTGTCGAGCCACCGGCTAGCAGGCATCCTCGAATAGACGACGGCACAGCAGTTCCGACTGGGCAGCCAGCCACCGTATTCAACAAGCTCCCGGGCGCCAACTATCCTAGGCATCACGCCGATCCAAAGCGACGCGACTTTGGGCTAATGGAGGCACGAGAACAGGTGACAACATTCCCTCCGCGCGAGGGCAAAGTTTTCGGATCTCTCGTGTCTGCCGTGGACATCGACGGGAACGAGATCGCCGGGGTGAAACTCCCTGAGGTCGCCGTACCTATAGCTGCAACGACCGGCTGGACGCTTCGGCATCCCACAGTCGGCGGCGAGACTCAACTGCTGGTCTTTGCCGGCGGAACCGTCCCTTTTGCGCCTACCCAGGCACAACGTGAGTTGGTTGGCGACCCTCGTTTATCTATTGAGGAGCGGTACGCATCGAAGGACGTATACCTGGAGCGGGTGAGGGCCGCGGGCGAGGCGCTGGCGGCAGAGCGGTACCTCATCGAAGAGGATATCGAGGTGTCGGTATCGCAGGCATCAAAGTTCTGGGACTGGTTCGCTGACTAACATCCTTTGCAATGGTGTGACCGGCAGGGATAAGCATGTTGGCCACCATCCCACGCGCCCAGTGGCTTGAATAGCCCAACCACAGCCCAATCGGCAACCCTACATCTGATGAAATACCGGATCAAAACATGCTGTTGGTGGGTCTTATTGCCAAATCGACTTAGGATACCCACAGCTTCTAAGGGAGTCCTATCGCCATTCGCCGTGCTCCAGCAACGGTCCATTGCAAGAAGCGTTAATCAACGTTGGATGGAATTGGCATGACAACAACGGATTCGGCGGACGTCCTCATCGTTGGCGGTGGGATCATCGGATGCCTGACCGCGTACTACCTTTCGCAACGCGGGCTTAGTGCAATCGTGATCGAGGCAGACGGCATTGCCAGCGGTGCATCCGGCACATCGGCCGGCTGGCTCACGCCTTACTCCCACAAGAACGATCGCGCTATGCTTGCCTTATCCCCGACTACATTGCGCCTGCACGCCGAACTCGCCGAAACTCTACCGGCACTCACAGGCATCGACCACGGCTACCAACCCGCCCCCTACTTGCGCTGCGCCATCACGGAAGACGGCGTTGCAGAGTTGCTAGCTTTCCAATCTCAACGCGCCTCTGAAAGCGTGGTAATGGAATGGCTGTCGGGCGAAGAGGCGCGTGCCATGAGCCCGTGGATAACGGCAAATATCATCGGCGCGCTGAGGAGCGACAACGAGCCAACAGTGGATTCCTACCGCCTCACAATGTCTGCGTTTCAGGCCGCTGAGATGGGCGGTGCGCGCATGATTTTTGGAAGAGTGGTCGGGCTAATCAGTCCCGGCGATGGGGTCGCTACCGGGGTACGGATGGAAAACGGATCAGAAGCCCACGGGGATGCGGTTGTCCTAGCGATGGGCCCATGGTCTGGTGCAGCTGCGAAGTGGCTGGATCACCCGGTGCCGGTAACACCGCAAAGAGGCGAATTAGTGTACCTAGCTGCGCCCGGGGAAGGCGATGGCCCTGAGCTAGATATCGGGTTGAACCTCGTCGAGGACGGCAGTTCTATCCTTCGGAAGCGACTGAGCGACACCATAGTGGGCGTATCGAAAGAGTACGTCGGTTTCGACAGGTCAACTACGATCGGAGCACGTGATGAGTTGCTGATCAACGCCGCTCGATTGTCGAGACGCGTTGAGATGGCGAGCATCTCTGGCCAGACGGCCTGCCTAAGACCTATCTCGGCGGATGGTCGAGCATACGTGGGACTCGTCCCCGGTTGGGACGCGGTCTACCTGGCGACCGGGCACTCCGGTGAAGGTATCCACTACGGCCCGGTAACCGCTGACGCAATCGCCGGACTAATCTCCGACGGCATATGTGAGCACGACATAGCGCCCCTGAGTCCGACGCGAACGAGCACTACGAACGTATAATTTCGCCCTCCGGCGCGCCGCAACACACCAAAATTCCACCACCCGAAAACCTGAGGAGCCAGCATGGCTAACCATCCTCCCACTCCTGCCCACACACTGACCCAGGACCTGATCGACGGCCTTATGGCTATCAACTCTACCGCCGTCCTAGACGTGCTCGCCAAAAACGGTTTCGCCCCTAACTACATGTACATGCCGAACATCAGAAACCTAACCCCGGGACGGCGACTTGTCGGCCGAGCAGTAACAGTGCGATTTGTTCCGTTCCGGACGGATGTTGAGGCCAAAAAGCCTGCGGGCGAGAACTCTCCGGAGTACGCCGCGTTTGAGGCAGCCGAAACGGGCGACGTGATCGTTATGGAGTCGATGCGGGACAAGCGTATGTCTATCGGTGGCGACGTGAAGTTTCTGCGGCTGAAGCAGCGTGGGGTCGCAGGGCTGATATGCGACGGGGGCGTCCGGGACATGCACGTGGTCAAGGATTACGGACCTGCATTTTTTGGGTTAGATCAGACATCGAACCTCGGAACTACATTCGGGTTTCCGTTTGAGACCAACGGCACGGTGGCGGTCGATGGCGTACTAGTACAGCCGGGTGACTACCTACATGCAGACGATGATGGTGTGGTAGTAATCCCGAGAGAGGTGGCAGCCGATATTGCCAAAAAGGCCATCGAGTACGACGAGCTTGAGGAGTGGATACGCGCCCGGCTAGATGCCGAAGGTTTGTCCCCAGGTAAGTACTACCCTCCCGACGAGAAGACCACAGTCGAGTTCAGGAAGTGGAAGGCCCAGCAGGGGTGACCAGACACCATGTATCTACATAGTGTGGTGATTGAGAGCAACGCTCTTGTAGTTGGATAAGCTAGCCAGATTTAAAGGCTGCATCGTACGTCCGAACTGGTCCCTAAATTTCCTCATGCTCGCCGAGCGTCAGTCGAGCCAACCACGCGCTCTCACCGCGCCTCGGATCGGGGTCGAATCCACCGACCCATTCTTGGGCGATCCAGTGCGTTGTACGCGCCGCCACAGTGAAACGATGAGCGCCTTCTAGAATCCGGAACTGCGCGTCCAGTAACGTTCTCCTGCGATCCGATGGGTCCAACTGAGTTCTCTGGAGTTCTATCAACCCATCAAGTTCGTCGGACGAAAACCCGGTGGTGTTCCACATGCCCTTCGAATAATGGACCGAAAACAAATCGTCGCTGACGCCGTCCACGGGGGCCTGAGCACCCACGAAAACCTGATAATCACCACCGATCCAGACCTCATCGGCAAATTTACGAGTGGTCACCTCACGTATCGTGCTCTCAAATCCCAATACCGCCAGCGCATCCGCGACCTTCCGGGCCTGGAGCAAATACAAATCCCCGAACTGGCCGACAGTTATCTCAATCGGCTCGGTTGGCACGACGCCAGACTCCGACGATAGTTCGGACGCCCGGTCCACGTCGGCAAATCCGGTGCGCATTGCGGCTTCGCTAAGTAACCATGACGAGCGGGGCGTTGGAATCCCGAGAGTTACAACACCCTCTCCACCCCACACCTCCTCAAGATCACTCCATGGGTCTAGCGCCCTGAACACGGCTTGCCTGAATAGCTGCGAGGTGAATGGAGATTTGTCCGTATTAAGAGCTATCTCAGCTCCAGTTCCAAAGTTACTGATCGATTTTGATGTAATGCCCGGCAGATTCTTCAGAACCTTTGCTGTTTCTTCACCGGAAGCGTCAACGAAATCCAACAATCCGACCCGAAAAGCGGCATTTCTTGTACTGGCCTGTGGAATGTACGAAATCTGTAGGCCGTCAATATCTGGAGTGCCGGATTCGAAATAATCAGGATTTCGGTCATACGCGGCGGTCTGCGATGTCGTGTCTATCCAGATCCATGGCCCACTGCCGATGTTTGGGCCGCGAAGCAGATCACCGTGGATCGCCACTATTTCCGGTGCAACAATCCGCGTCCGGCCGTCCGCAAGGTTCAGTAGAAGATCAGCGTCAAGGCCACTGGACACGAACTCTAAATCTAGAGTCCGATCATCGACCGTCGTGATCGCACCGATCCCGGTCAGTAAATCACCGTTGGGGTTTCCCGGGCCACGCTGCCGCTCCAGGCTGAACGCCACGTCAGATGCCACCAATCGGCGTCCGTTCAACGGGGCGATGTTCTGCCACATCACGTCAGAACGGAGCGTAATCCGCAACTTCTCGGAATCAACGAACTCCCAGCTCTGACAGATTTCACACTCCACAAGGCTTGCAGAGTCGGCGTCAGCATTCCTGAGTAGTCTGCTGTAGATCAGCCCGATCCCCCATGTGGAAAGCGCCGGCGACACCTCGCGATGGATATCAAAATGCGGCCCAGACTCCGGAACCGAAAACCGGAGGAATCCGCCGCCTATATCTGTCGGAGGAAGGATCGAGGTTACTCCGACCGAAGGAGAAGCCGTCGCGACTGGGGACGAAATCACCTCGCCGACCGGGGTCGCGACAGTTGTTTCCGAAGAGTCCGGGGTGGGCGTGGCGATCACAACGTTAGCAATCGCGTCTTCGGCGCCTGGCAACTCGCCAGAAGAGCTACAGGACACTGTCAGCAACAAGAACAGCAGTGCAATTAATAATGCGGGCGCGCTCGGCCCATGCCAAAGGGGGCCGGTACGTAAATCTGTAGTTAATGGCAATTTATTGTGGATAGGAGGCGCTACGATTGATCGCTACCAATCAGCGTACCGGTGAGTTGCCTCCTCAACCAGTGGGAATCTGACGCAAAACACGAGCTCTATGGTTGTCCACAAAACGTGGCAGCCGGATGAGAAAGAACGGGGAAATAACTTGTTCGTCGATCTTCATACGCATATCGATCAGTACGAGCCCGACGAACTACCGGGTATGTTTGAGCGCGCACGTGCGGTTGCAGTTGGTCCAATCATCGCGGCCGGTGTAACCGTTGAAAGCACGCGCCGGTGCCTCCAGCTAGCCTCTGAGTACGAGAACGTGTTCGCCGGCGTAGGCGTCCACCCGTCTGATCTAACCTCAGATCTGGATAACTTTGCTCTTGATCAGTTACGAAACATGGCCTCTGAGAAACGGGTAGTCGTGATGAGCGAGGTCGGGCTAGATCATCAGGATCATTCACCGGACAGGTCTGTCCAGGAGCGCGCGTTCCGTGCCCAGCTCGACATCGCGCATGAGGCCAGTCTTCCGGTCGTATTCCATATGCGGTTTGCCACGGGCGACATGATTCGTGTACTTACCGAGGAACGAATATCAGAACTAGGCGGAGCGGCACACTATTTCCAGGGCAGCCGCGAAGAGGCCTACGCTGTGATCGATCTAGGTTGTTACATCTCGCTGGCAAAGCCCCTCCTACGGCTGCCGGAGTTGCAGGAAGTCGCACAGAATATTCCACTTGAGTGGATCGTACTCGAGACCGATTGCTATCCACAGCCGTTTAAGGGAAAACGGGAGAAGTGGACGGAGCCTAAGGATGTACCAATCGTCGCTGCGAAACTGGCGGAACTGAAGGGCATCAGTGTCGCCGAGGTTATGGAAGCCACGACGGCGAATGTCCTGACTATGCTCGGCTCAAGGGCTGATCGGGTTTCGGCCGCCCTGTAATCAAGCGCATCCATACCAGTACGAGCGCCTATTTCGTTTTCATAAAGTGTTTTCACGTAATTCCCGCTGCGTCTCACGCCGACTCGCTCGTATAATTCCATCTGGCCCCGTAATCATCGGCGACGAAAACAAGAGGTACGAATGATGCCTAACGCGTGTCAAACAGCTTTTAAAGAATGGGCCGTCACAATAGAAGCACTTGCGCGCGGGGAGCAGATCATCATCCTCCTAAAAGGCGGTATTCAGGAGCCTAACCTGCATTTTCAGATCGAGCACGACCGCTTCCTGTTCTTCCCCGGCTATCTCCATCAGGACGCGGAATTGCTGAAAATGGATTACAGGTCATGGTTATCGAATAAGGAAGACCAGCCTGATCCGTCCGAGGTCACATTCAGTCTTTATGCAGAGGTTACAGATGTGATCGAAATCGGGGTTACAGACTCGGGAGATCCCGAGGTAGCAGAGGCCGCGGCGGCGGTACTTGAGCCATTTCACATCTGGGCACCTGGATTTGCCCTGAAACGCGTTCACTGGAAGCCGTTGCACCCATTGAACGCTATCTTCCTTCGCTGCTACTCAATCCAGGATCCGGTGACCATACCGGTAACCCCGCAATACAGTGGATGCACCTCTTGGGTAGACCTCGATAGCCACGTTTCGCTGGGCGAAATAACCCCCGTAATGCAAGACGCCGATTACGAGCAGAGGGCATCGGAAATTAAAGCCGCCCTCGCTGCGACCCACGCGACCACCTGAATCTCATTACACGCGAAGAACTACACCAAATCCCAACAGTTAGAGGCCTGAAGAGGCCAAGAAAGGCCCACCGTTGAAATACCGGACCCTGGCCGGAACCGACCTCAAGCTTTCGACTATCGGCTTCGGCGTATGGAGCGTTTCCACTGGCTGGTGGGGGCCTGTCGATACAGAGGCAGGCGAAGCCCTTCCCAACAGGGCGTTCGATCTCGGCGTCACATTCTTCGACACCGCCGACACATACGGCGAGGGTTACGGCGAAGAGATCATGAACAACGCTCTTTGCTCGCATCGTCAGGAGATCGTGATCGGCAGTAAGTTCGGTTACGACCTTGATGCTCCCCGGGAGGGACACAAAGAGCGGCCTCAAAAATGGGATCCAGAGTTCGTTGTAGAGGCCTGCAACCGTTCGCTCAAGCGGCTGGGTACCGATTACATCGACTTCTACCAGGCCCATAACGCGCGCCTGTCCGCGATCGAGCGAGACGACCTATTCGACACTCTGGATGGGCTGGTGAAGGCCGGTAAAGTCAGGACCTACGGGATCGCCGTTGGCCCGGACATCGGGTGGGTGGAAGAGGGCGAATTCACGATCCAGAAACGGCATGTCCCGGCACAGATAATCTACAACGTTTTTGAGCAGGAACCTGGACGCAGGTTCATAGAAGTTGCAGCCAAAGAGGGCGTCGGCGTAGTCAGCCGTGTGCCGCACGCATCGGGACTGCTGGACGGGACATACACACGGGACAAACCAATTGAGTTTGACCCCAGTGACCACCGAACTTATCGGAAGAAACAGTGGTTGGAGAAGGGCCTGAACAAGCTGGATGAAATCCAGTTTTTGTTCGAGAACAGCGACGGAACGGTCGCTCAGGTCGCGCTCCAGTTCGTATTAAAGCCTGAGATAGTAGCGTCAGTGTTGCCGACGATGACAAGCATTGAGCAGCTTGAAGAATTCCTCGGTGCGGCTGATCTCGCCGAGGTTCCGGACGACGAGAACACCAGGCTTGCGGATCTGTACGACGACAACTTCGGGCAGGGTCCGCACGACCCGATCAAATCCAGTCTCACCGAGTCTGGCTATCGCGACTAGCCTCCAGTGGCGGCATTATTTTGGTTGGCGTGGAGGTTTGGGTAGAGCGGATATCTACATTTACTGATTCCGCACAGTGCCCCTAATCTTGCGTCGCCACGGCCTGCTGGCCTGATTCACCATGAATGCGCCGCCCGCGGCGGCCGCGGCGTCCCCTACCACGACGTCGGATCTGTTTCTTTGCCACGCTCGCCCGCTTCAACTCTTCCTCAAGCATCGTAAAATCTCGCTGAGGAATAATGTGAAGGGTGCCGACAAGCGCAAGCGGCCACATCTCCGGAGGCCACTTTCGAACATATTCAAGCCGCGGGCCAATCTGCATTGCGTCAACCCAACTCTCTTCCTCTACCACCACATCGACCCGCATCTTGACTCGGTGCGGGAAATCCTCGGCTTCTGCATGCGACTTCCAGATCCGTTCGTGATCCTCGAAGTGATTGGATGTGAGTGTCGTGGAGGCCGCAAACGCTCTCCGATCAGAAATGTAGAAGATCATGCGATCCTCTTCGGCCATACGCACCGCCTTCCGGCGCTGCTTAGTGTCCACACCCTGAACGCTGAAACCCAAATCACTGGTGGCCTGGAAGTTTTCTTCTGTCGAGGAGAGCAGCCAGTACGTCTTGCCCATACGTCTCCACTTGAGGCGAAGATTTGATCAGCCGGGATTGGCCAACACAACTTCAATCGTAGCACTCGTAGAAGGACATGCCACGCACCAGATCAACTCGCACCCTGCGCCCAAATCTCCGGGAACAGCCATAATTCGGAGCATCATGGACGAACAACTAAGCTGTGATCCGACCAACGATCCAAAGACGCTCCCGCCACTCACAGACCAAGAAGCGCGTCGTTACCGGAAATTCAAACGCTTCGCGTCGATCGTCAGCCTGATCGTAACGATCGGACTGCTGTTGGCCGTAACACTCACTCCCGCAAACACATGGCTGCGAGACTTGGTGGAAAAGTTCACCTTGAACGCCTCCCTCGGTGCGGCCATTGTCTTCATACACCTCTACATCGCCTTCCAAATCCTGACCTTCCTCCCACACGTCTACAACAGCCTTTTCCTCGAGCGCAGGGCGGGTACATCTGTACAGCTCTTCGGATCGTGGTTCAAAGACTGGGTGAAGTCTCTCGCGCTGGGACTAACGTTTGGTGTCGCGGGCGCCGCCGCCGTATACGGACTGATCGATGTGTTCCCGAACACCTGGTGGTTGATCGCAGGCACCGTTGTGACAGTTTTCGTCGTGCTTTTGACGAACCTCGCCCCGGTACTACTAATGCCGCTCTTCTACAGATTCGATCCGCTGCCAGAAGGGCCGATCAGAGATCGGCTCTTGGGACTCTGTGACAGAGTCGGCGTACGCACAGTAAGAGCCTCTGTGTGGAAGTTGTCGGAAAAATCGACCAGATCCAATGCCGCGGTTGTTGGGTGGGGCAACACGCGCAGGGTGATCGTGTCAGACACGATGCTTAACACCTACGAACCTGAGGAGATCGAGGCGGTGCTCGCCCACGAGCTTGGCCACCACGTAAGTGGGGACATCAGAAATTCCATACTGGTCCAGACGCCTATCACGTTCGTCAGCTTTTTCGCCATTCACATCTTGCTCGGCTGGCTCGATGACCCGATCGATCTCACGGGCCGTGGTGACCTTGCGGGGATGCCAGCGCTTGCCCTCATCCTGATCAGCGTCTCGTTGATCGCGCTACCCCTGATAAACAGCTACTCCCGATGGCGTGAGGCAGCCGCGGACCGGTTTGCGCTGGACACGATCGATCAGCCCGACAGTTTCATACGGGCCATGGAGAAGCTAGCCGAACAGAACCTGGCGGATCGAAACCCTAACCGCTTGATGGAGATCGTCTTTCACTCACATCCACCCATAGACAAACGTATTGCTACTGCCGGCACTCATTCTGTTTCATCGCCCATTCCGAATACCACAGGATCATGATTCCACGGGCGCCACACCGTTGGATGTTGGGCGCCAAATTCGCGGTCTGTTTTCTACTGCTCGTCCCTGGATGGATCGCCATCTGGACTACTACCGGATACCTGAATCCTATCGCCTTCGCGTTTCTGTGGACCGGTGCAGCGCTGTTCATGTGGAGCGCCGCAGACAACTACCCTGGCGTACGGCGCCACATAGCGCTCGCGGCCGTATCGATTCCCCTCTGGTGGTACTTCGAGGCGATTAATGAGCGTACCGCCAACTGGCAGTACATTGGACGTGATCGGTACGATGACTTCGCTTACGCAATGTTCGCCTCGATTTCGTTTGCGACCGTCGTACCCGCTTTAGCCGCAGCGACGGCAATGATCGGACGATTCACCAACGAGCATTCCGAACGTGTTTCAAGTACCAATCGACGCGACGGTTTCAGCAGGTTTGCGATCTTACTCATTGGGTCTGGGATCGTATGTAATGCAGCGACGCTGATGGCACCCAGCATCTTCTACCCACTTGTCTGGATCTCGCCGTTCCTTCTTTTTGACGGGCTTGTCATCGCTGCGGGTGGACATTCACTCGTTATGGAGCTGTCCAAGGGCATCTGGAAACGTGCCGCCGTGATCGCCTGGTCAGGATTGCTCTGCGGCGGGCTGTGGGAGTTCTGGAACTTCTGGGCGTTCCCGAAATGGACTTACGACATCCCATTACTGGACTTCGTACCGGTATTCGAATTGCCTATCCTGGGTTACGGCGGCTACATCCCGTTTGCATGGAGCGTGGTGCAACTCGTCGCACTGGTGGATATCGTTGCGGGAAAATTTCACGATCGGATGCTCACATATTGAGGGTGAAAATTACCGCTCTGGCTGTTCCACGAGCGCAGTCTCCCAGCGCAGGTAATTGATCATGTCTCCATAACTGCGATTGGTACCGGCCGGTAACACGTCAAGCGGCGCCGACATCACACCGCTCAGGCCCTTTTCTAATGAACGACCCTCGGAGCGCCATGACTCCATGCCACCTTTAAGCCATACAACATCTTGATAACCCATCTCAGAAAGCGTCGCCGCAGCCAGCGCAGCACCGCCTTCTCCGTTTGCGCAGGTAACAGCCACCGGCGCTCTGAAATCCGGAATCGTCGAGCCAACCTCGTCCTCGAGAACCCCACGAGATACCCATGAAGCGTCTGGTACATGACCTTCAGCAAACTCAGCGCTCGTCCCAACAAACAGGACGGCGCGAGATAAATCGGAGGCCAAATCTTCGACCGAAATTTCACGATTTCTGGAGAGCGCCACATCAAGGCCCAGCACCGTTTCGGCGTCTGGTCCAGACTCCTCAGCGTCGCCCACCAGATCAAATCCGGCGTGCGTCCAGGCCACTGTGCCGCCATCTAGCGCGTACACCTCGCTTTTGCCCATCTGCCGATACCAGGACCCAGTGATCGCAGCCCGGGTAACTCCGTCACATATGAATACGACCGGTGCGTTGTGGACCACTACAGTAGCGTCAGCAGTCTGAACCGCCTGACCACCGGGCATCCATGAACTGCCGGGAATATGTCCCGTCCGAAACTCGTCCCTCATGCGCACGTCCACCACATACACCGTCTCCTCACATTCCTCACCCATCAACTCTCGGAGCTTGGATACATCAATGAACTGCACACCGTCTTCATCGGCCACGCGGCGCCCGAAACGCTCCGCCTCAGACGCGCCCTCGGTCGACGGTTCTGGCATACCCGTTCGATCTGCGTTCGCCTCAAGTTCATACCCAGCCAGTCCCCAACCCGCCGTTCCGTTCTCCAGTCCATAAAGATCCTCGACCCCCATTCTTTGAAGCAGTCGGGTACCGATGATGCTGCGTGTCCGGCCGGCGCAATTCACGATCACCGTTGCGTCGTCCGGCGCCTCGGCACGTATGTCCGCGATTCGAAGCGCCAGTTCTCCGCCGGGCACACTTCGACCGCCAGGTATGCAGAGGCGCTGGAACTCTTCAGGAGTACGCGTGTCCAGAATTACAAGATTGTCGCCGCGCTCGATCCGCTCATGTAACTCATCCGCTGAAATAGTCGGCACATCGTGCTCCAGTTCGACCTCCTCGCCAAAAGTCTTGCTCGGAACATTCACGCCCCACTCTGTTGGCCGTCCATCGGCCGCCCATCGGTTGACGCCGCCTTTAAGTACGGATACATCGGTGTAACCACCCCGGACAAGAGTAAGAGCGGCGCGCTCGGCGTTACGCCCGTTCTCATCGCACAGAACCACCTGAACGCCCATATACGGCAATGCCTGGCATACCTCGAACTCAAGTCGGCGTCTCGGGATTAGGCTCGCGCCCGGTATGTGGGCCGCGTTGTACTCCATGGGCTCTCGTACATCGATCAGTGCGAACGGCGCGTCTCCGTCCAACAACGCCGAAAGCTGTTCTCCAGTGCACTCACCCGGCATTCAATTCACCCCCCCCAGTTAAAAAACCAGACACTGCCTGCCTCTTAGCAGTTGTCCCAGCGCGTCGTCGAGAAGTTCTTCACCGCCCCGGTCTCGATGTTGTACATACACCGATCTAGGCCCTTCAAATCCTTTCCGTAGACATGAATCTCTACGGTCGGCCGATCAGATGTGTTGTCCATCTGGTGGATCTCATCCACATCCGGTATCAGCAGTGAAACCTCTCCCGGCTTCACAAGCGTCTTTCGGTCAACTTCCAGAACCGCGAAATCATCCCGGATACCATCGTCTTTACGATTGAAACGGGTTTCGAAAATGCCGTTATTCATTACGCCGATCATTCCCCAAGTTTTGTGGTCATGCGCCGAGATGTGGTCGCCCGGCCCCCACACAACGCTTGTGATCGCCAATCCTTCTCCCCGATGGAGGATATAAGAACCGTGGTTGGCGGAACGACCCCTTGAACCTGCCGGCACGCGGAACTCCTCCGGCACAGCCTCAGGGTTGTTGACCAGTCGCTCTAGATAAGAGGACCCGAGATCGAAAAGGCGTTCTTGATCTGGTTGACCTCCCACAAGGACGGTCATGTCGTGGACAAATTCATCGAAGGCATACTTGGTCGTAGTCATCGGTAACCTCCCGGGTGCGATAACGATGTACTGCCAATGTAACGGAAGTTCAGTCCAGAGGGGATCAGGTACCACAGAGGGTGTTTGGGGGTTTCCTCTTTGATAAGTAAGTCGCCGTTTACGTAAGTCTCTACCTCACTACTCGCATGGACACCGCACTTGACGCCCTTGCGAAACCAGGGCGCCAAAACATCCCAAACATTGCTCAAGACGTCGAAAAGACCGCTACTGGCGGTGACATCGTCGCCCACACGCCCACATCGCAAGGGCCACTGATCGTTGAGGGTACTTTGTACGCTGGTAATCAGTTCCCGTTATCTGGTCTGGCGGGGAAGCAGCAGATCGTAATATCCTCTCCCCCGCAGCCACCCACCATCGGGACACACCAACAGAGGGGAGAAACGCGTATGAGCTCGGCGGAATCGATTCGAAAGGCCGTAGTTGCTACCGCATATCTCACAGATAAAATCTCGCCGGACGACAGATCCGCGCCCACACCATGCGATCAGTTCAACCTCCACGGGCTTGTGAGCCACATGGCAGACGTGTTCGCTATGTCCGCAGCGGCGGCAACGAAGAATGGCCCTACCACTAACCCTCCCGAACAGGTGACTCCTTACGATTCACTTACAGAGTTGGGCGCAAATTTAGTGATTGCCTGGGCTACACCTGATGCATTTGAAGGCCGTACCCATTTGGGAACTCGCGAGATGTCGGCGTTCTTCGCCGGTCACATCACTCTGTTCGAAATCCTTGTCCACAGTTGGGATCTGGCAATGGCCACGGGTCAACAGTTGGAACTGTCCAGAGAACTGGCCGATGCCACTCTTGTCACCGCTCAACGACTCTGTACCCAGGCGGCAAGGGATACCGGAGCATTTGGGATTGAGATCATCGCTGCGCCGCAATTCGGGCCATTTGAACGTGCCCTCGCGCTCACAGGTCGAGATCCAAACTGGTCCGCCTGAGGGTCTGGCACAATAAAAAGACTTGTAAGTATTTCCATCCTCTTTTTCTCAGGGCATCCTAATGTCTCTCGATCAAGCTCCGCCGCCACTCAAGCCGCTCGACGCTCCCATCACGTTCATCGTCTGGTATGACTACATATGACCCTGGTGCTACATCGGGCTGGCACGGCTCGACAAACTGGCTGACGAGTTCAACATCGAGTTCGATTACCGCGCGTTTATGCTCCATCCGGAGATCCCGCCCGAGGGCAAGATTCGCGAGCCTCGACCTGGAGAGGGCAAGGGCGAGGGCGAGTTAAGCCCTCGTATCGCGGCGCTGGCTGAAGAAGAAGGCATCGTGATGCGGCGGGCAAATTTGACCCCGTACACGATCCATGCCCAGGCGGTTACCGAGTATGCGAAGGGATTCGGCAAGGCGGGGGAGTTCCACCACGCTGCTTACAAGGCGTTCTGGGAAGACGGCCTAAACCTGGGTGATTTTGACGTGCTGAAAGAGATCGCAATCGGCGTCGGTATCGACTGGGACGACATCCTTCCGAAGCTGGAATCTCGTGAGTACGACCGCCTGATTCAGGACCAGTTCGATGAGGCGATTCAGCTCGGCGTGACCGGAGTACCAGGTTTTTTGATAGACGACCGATTATGGTTCACAGGTGCACAGCCTATGGAGATGTTTCGCCTGGCCGCCAAGAAGGCACTGGAGATCAGGAAACCAGAGAAGAACACTCGTCTGGGCATCGGGATAGAGACGGCCGAGGAGTAATACCCCCCTCTCTGTGAGAGAGGATTGGGATGATAAAGAAGCGACGCTAAGGACTCCTCCGCTTGACCCCAGACTGAAGGAATCTAGGCCTAAAGATTCTTCGCCGTGGGGCCAGAATGACGGAAAGTGCGGTCGCAGTCTTAGCCCCATAAGAGGAACCACTCGACAAATTTCGGGCGCATCATTCAGGCTGACCGTTAACGTTCGCAGCCCAACAAGCTGAAATCAGGAGACCGGAATGCCAATTCATCCGCCGTTAGAAGGCGTCAGGATTCTTGCGATCTCACAATTCGGCGCAGGGCCGTTCGGCACGACCGTTTTGTCCGACATGGGCGCCGAGGTGATCAAAATCGAGGACCCGGGTGCCGGGGGTGATATCGCCCGATACGTTCCGCCCTTCGCATCGGACCAAGACTCCCTGTATTTTCAGGCGTTCAATCGGGGCAAAAAGTCGGTGACCCTGAACCTTCGAACCGAATCCGGCATGGCTGTGCTGCACGACCTCGTCAAGGCCTCAGATGGCGTCTACAACAACCTCCGCGGCGACTTACCTTCCAAGCTTGGACTCGACTACGAAGCTCTTGGGAAGTTTAATCAGAAAGTTGTCTGCTGCTCACTTTCTGGTTTTGGTTCAACCGGGCCGCGGGTTTCGGAGCCAGGATACGATCATCTGATCCAAGCATATGCGGGATACATGTCCATCACGGGCGAGCCAGACGCCCCGCCCGCCAAGTGCGGAGTCTCGATAATCGACTTCGCCGGCGGCTATGCTTCTGTTCTTGGCCTGATGATCGGGCTGTTTGACGCGCAGCGGACCGGCATCGGCCGCAACGTGGACGTCTCACTCCTCGACACCGGCATCGCAATGTTGTCGTACTTCGCCTCGTGGACACTGAATCGTGACTGGGAGCCCACCCGGCAAGCCGCGTCAAGCCATCAGTCACTGCTCCCGTCCCAGAACTTCCGCACACGAGACGGCTGGATCGTCGTGTTCTGCGCAAAGGAGAAGTTCTACGAGAACCTTGTGGTGGCCATGGGACGGCCAGAACTCGCGACCGATCCTCGATTTTCGAACTTCGCCGGGCGGCTTGAGAACCGTGATTTAATCATTCCGGAACTTGAGAAAGAGTTTGCAAAGCGAGACACGGCTGATTGGCTTCAACGACTCCGTGGCACGGTACCGTGCGCACCCGTTAATTCGGTGTCAGAGGCCCTTCAGGACCAGCAGGTGCTGGCTCGCAAGTTGATACTGGAGGTGGAACATCCGGAGTACGGCACGATCCGTCAGGTTGGCTCGCCTATCAAAATGGACGGGGTGATCGAGCATCCGACCCCGGGACCTGCTCTCGGGCAGCACACGAACGAGGTGATGGCTGAGGTGCTTGGTTATTCCGACGAACGCGTATCATCGCTGCGTAAAGACGGCGCGTTCGGAAAGTAAGTTTGACGCGCCGATTCAGCGAATATGGCATCAGATTTTGTACCCAGCAACGGCACGGTCGGATATCAACTATTACGGCTGAAAAGGAATCTTTATTGCGGATCCTGATGACGGACGAAGCAAGAGATCATATCCGTGATCTTGGTCGGCCTATCGCTCTGGACTATCTCGCCGCCATTGGCTGAGGTGGTCACGCAAAAGTGTCGGTAGACACCTACGCCCGGAAGATCAATCTGAATTTATATGAACTGTTGCGACACCAGGGCGCCGAAATTCTGGTCGCCAAGAACCTTGTCTCTCAGGCAGTCGGTGTCACGCTAGAACTAAAGAAGTTCCTGATTTTCAAGTGGCTCAAAGTGGACGCTGCCTTGTATGGCCACTCCACTTGAAACGCCAATCACTGAGCGACCGTGCGTCGCTTGGAAATGGGGTTTGGAATACCTCCTCACAAGCGTCCTGAGGCTCGTTAACCACCGAGAGTCGACGAGATTGCCCCCTAGGACTACTTCCCCCCTTCAACGGCGATAACACGCTTGCCTACATCTTCTCCCTACCGGGAGAGCCAGCGAGCAACTCGTCGGACACCCTCACCGGCACAGACATAGGTTTCTCTAACTCCAACACCGACTCCGGCAACCGTTCGAGTTCCATACGCGCCAGATCGCGTGCCTGCCGGAGTGACAGCAAATCGCCGGTAACTGTCCCGTCACGCATCACTACGTTCAATAACTTCGTCGCATTGGGTTCCGGCGAATCCGCATCGGCGCTCGTCAGATGATCGTGGGCAACTATTCCATTTCTCGCATCGAAACATCGCCACACCTGCTTCGGGCCAGAAAACGTTGCCTTCCCGGGACTGAACTTGGCGACTGGACGGCCGTCGTACGTAACCTGTTTATAGGCGGCATCCGACCATGGTGCATCCGCCGACACGCCCGCCAATGTCCCGACGCCATACGCGCCAATTGGCGCGCCACTCCTCGCCAGAGCCTCAATGGAAAATTCGTCCAACCCTCCGGAGGCCACGATCTGGACGTAGCCAAGTGATGCGTCATCAAGCATCCGACGAGCGATCCGTGACAGGAAACCTATGTCTCCGCTATCGAGCCGTATTCCGGCCAGCCTACTGCCGCGTGTCTCCAGTTCATGTGCAACGGTGACCGCCGCTTCTATCCCATTGACCGTGTCGT
The DNA here is from genome assembly GCA_014239685.1 of Dehalococcoidia bacterium. GTDB lineage: Bacteria > Chloroflexota > Dehalococcoidia > Lucifugimonadales > Lucifugimonadaceae. The sequence goes on from JAAZYK010000005.1 coordinate 19,058, forward strand.
ATGTATCCACAAGCAAGGTTGCCGAATCCGGGAAGGCGTCTGCATATGCCCTAAAGGCCTTGAGTTCGCTGTCAAAACTGGTAATGAACGAGTGCGCCATCGTGCCGATAGTCGATATCTCGTATCGGGCTCCGGCACCCACATTGCTAGTGCCAACGAATCCGCCAATGTAGCTCGAGCGGGCGAACTTGTTTCCAGCGTCCGTGCCGTGTGTGCGGCGTGCGGCGAAGTCCGCGACACCTGCCCCGCCAGCAGCCTTCACCACGCGGGCCGCCTTCGTTGCGAAAAGCGATGCCATGTTCACCTGATTGATCAGGAACGTCTCGACGATCTGCCCCTCAATAACCGGGGCGGTGACTTCTATCATCGGTTCGTTAGCAAAGAACGCCGTTCCCTCGTCCATCGCCCGTACGCTGCCGGTGAAGCGGAACTTGGCGAGATACTCGATGAAGTCGTCACCGAACTGGCCGGTGCTCCGGAGATAGTCGAGATCGCCGAATGTGAATCTCAACTCTTCGAGATATTTAAGAACGTCCTCCAGCCCGGCGAATAACAGGAATCCACGATCAGGAGGTAGGTTACGCACAAATAAGCTGAACGTAGCCTCAGCGGTCTGACCGGAGCGCAAATAAGCCTGTCCCATCGTGAGTTGATACAGGTCCACGTAAAGTGCGTGAGAAGGATCGAATCGAGTCATCAGTGAAAGTTTAGCGACACGCGGTCCATTGAGAACACCGTGGGGCGTATTGGTATCAGCTCAAACCCATTGTGTGAAAACGTCAACAAACGGATACAGGGCCTGTGAAATAACCTCGGCCGTGGTTCAGTGCCGTCAGGAGTCGTTTCTCCACGTGCTCAGGATGACAGGTTGTCGTTCGACGCCGACCTTGCCCAATTCCTCTGCCGGTAGGAGAGGGTTGAGGCAAGTCAGGTCCGAGGGACAATCCCGCAATCAGAATCATTCTCTAGAACACATATTCCGGGCCAGGAACGTATTTGAAGCGTTCCAGCGCATCGTCCCGTAGTGTAAAGCCCAGTCCCGGAGCAGTTGGCGCGTACACGCGTCCGTCTGGTCGAACGTCGTAATCCTCGTTGAACAACTCGTTCATCATCGGCATATAACCCTGACTGACCTCAAGAATGTGACAATTCGGGGTCGACATCGCCACGTGAATGCTGGCAGCAAACAGCACCCCCATGCCCCACGCGTGTGGAGCCACCCGAACGCCTCGCGCCGACGCCAGAGCGCTGATGCGTCTGATTTCCGTGTATCCACCGGCGCGGGCGATGTCCGGCTGGGCTATATCACAGGCATGATTGTCAAACAGCGACTGAAAGTCGAAACGCGTGAACTCGCGCTCACCAGTGGCGATCGGCGTCGTGGTCGCACGTCGAACATACCCGAGCCCGGCGTGATCATCCGGGGAGATCGGTTCCTCGAACCATGCCACATCGTACTTCTCCATCATCTTCGCCAACTTGATAGCTGTGGAGACGGCAAATGCGCCATGGGCGTCCAGCATCAACTCCACATCGGGGCCGATACCTCGACGTGCCGCAGCGATACGCGTTTCGGCGTTCTTGAACGAAAACCCATCACCGCCAACCACCCGCATTTTCACGGCGTCAAAGCCTTTGGCAGCATATCCGGCCATCTCGGCCTCGGCCTCGTCGCCGGGCGCCCAACCGCCGCTGCCGTAGCCACGGACGTTGTCACGGACAGCGCCGAGCGCCTGGTAAATTGGCACACCGAGTATCTGAGCCTTTACATCCCACACGGCCAGATCGACACCAGAAATAGCCTCAACAGTTACGCCCCGGCGGCCGTCCTGCGGCTGCGAATTACCGCGCTCAAGCGCGGGCTTCCATCGCGATCCGTTGTACATTTTTTCCCATATAAGTTCGGAAAACAGGGGGTTTTCTCCGAGCACCGACGGACCAAGATCGAACTCTACCAAGGCCGCCACAACCTCCGGATTACCTAGCGAAGCGCCAAGCCCCTTAAGGCCGTCATCCGTCTCCACGACTATGAGCGTGGCATCACTTTTTACCTTGGTGCCAAGGTCGTTCCTGTGCTGCCGATTAAGTGGCACCGGGTCGGACATCGGGATCGCCTTCACAGACGTGATCTTGGACATAAAACTCTTTCTAGGAGGCACTGTGTGCATTGTGATTGGTTGTGTGACCGCGCAATATAAAATTACCGTATTGCAACCCGCATCTGAATCCTATCCCTGAGAAGAGGACAGGCCGGACGACTAGATCCTATTCTCACGGCCAAGCGCTTCCGCGACCGTCTCACGGACCCAAGATTCGGGCCCAGCCAACCGTATCTTTGACGTGGTCGGGAAACTTGCCCAAAATGCCGGTCTGCAGCGCCACTTTATTGCCGGCCGCCATCGGACCGAATCTCAATTGGTTAGTCCCGTTTGCAAGCACGTCGCCTGGCTCCAGTCGCATTCAGGTATCCCCGATTTCTAACGCAGGGTCCGTTTGAACAGCCTGAGATTGTTTGTGCCAAGAATCTTAGTAACGGTGTTTTTGTCGTGGCCGCGATGCAGCAGGCCATCCGTCAGATAGGGCAAACGACTGATGTCGTCCATCCCGACTGGAACGGAGGAAACTCCGTCGTAGTCAGACCCGATACCGACGTGGTCAACTCCCGCCAGCGTCACGGCCAGATCGAAGTGGTCCAGCAGCCTGTCCATGGGCGCGCCGGGCTTGCCGTCCGGTTGATGAATGCGCTCAAACTGATCCCTGAACAGTGACCGTTCTGGCTTGAGCATCGGCACAAATGGCGGATGATCTGGCCCACCGATGAAGGGTGAGGCGAAATTGATGTTCATAACGCCATCGGCCTGACCCAGCGCCACGATCATGTCATCAGTCATATTGCGTTTGGCGTCCTGCAATGAGCGGCAGGACGAGTGTGAGGCAAAAACCGGCCCGGCAGCGGTTTCTAGCACGTCGTAGAAGGCCCTGTCCGAGATGTGCGAAACATCGGGCAACATGCCAATTTGCCCCATCTCTTTAACGATGTCACTACCAAGCTCCGTGAGTCCGCCATGCTGCTCGTCATTACAGGAGTCGCACCAAGATGTGGCGTACTGCCAGGTCAGCGTGATTGACCGAATACCGGCGCGGTGCAGCTCCCGCAGAACGGCAAGATCGCTGCAGATGGCGTTGCCGCCCTCAACGGTCAGGAGCACAGCGATCCGGCCCTCGTTATGGATACGCTCGACATCGTTGCCCGTATAAGCGATCTCCAGAGTGTCGGCGTGTGCATCGACCGTCCGACGCATAAGGTCTATGCCCTGCATAACGTACTTTAGCGAACCGGGTTCGTCGTACACATCATCGTCCAACCAGATAGCGAATAGTGCTGCGCCAACGCCACCTTCGCGCAGGCGTGGAATGTCAACATGCCCGGCCTCAAGCCGCGCGCCAAAGTCAGGGTGACGCGCCATCAGGTGTGTGATGGTGTCGATGTGCGTATCGACGACCAGCGAGCGCCGATGGAGCTCGATTGCCGCGTCACTGATCGAGTTATTCGGGGTCATTTAATTATCCGTCCCAGCGTCTTCAAACTGCCTCCTCCTAATGTGTACGGTGGTTAATCATGTCTCCCCAACTAGACCCACGCTCAGACGTCCTTTGAATTCCACGGAAGAAGGCTTCCAAATTCGCTTCTTACTCCACGATCGCCTTCTCCAGAGCGTCTTCGTCAAACTCCAGCCCGAGTCCAGGCCGGTCCGGGAGATGGATCATCCCGTCTTCCGGCATAATCGGCTCCTTGAACAGCCCTGCGATCAGTCCAAGGTCGCCCGAGAACTCGTCGGAGAACTCGTGCGGGCGGATCGCATTGCCGACGGTCGAATAGGCGTGCAAAGAGGCTGCGCTGTTGATTCCGGCTACCGGACTGTGTGGCATGACCGGCTTGTTCCGAATCACCGCCATATCAAAGACCCGCTTAACCTCAGAAATCCCACCAACGTTCAATATGTCCGGCTGGAGAATGTCCGGATTCGCCTGATCAATCAGATCACGGAAACGCCATCGAGACGTCTCTTGCTCTCCTGTAGAGATCGGAACATCCAACGCATCTACGACCTGCTTGAGGCCGGGCAAATCATACTGAGGAAGCGGCTCCTCAAAGTGAGAACATCCGAGATCTTGGAGTCGTTTGCCCTGCAATATGGCGGTAGAGACTGAGTACGCGTTGTTGGCGTCGAACCCCAGGGGGCAGTCGTCCGGCAACCATTCACGAGCCATCTTGAAGATCGCGAAATCGTTCTCGGGATTAGCGTCTTGCCGGTAGTCCCGCCAATCCATCCGTACCTTGAAGTAGCGGAATCCCTGCTCGTAGCCCCGCTGGACATCCCGAAGCATCTGTTCCGGCGTCTTCTTCCAGCCGTTGCCTTGGCTCCAATAGAGTGGAATTTCGTGACGGGCGGCGCCTCCCATCAAGGCGGAAAGCGGCATGCCGGCCGCCTTGCCCATGATGTCCCACAGTGCGATATCGATAGACCCGACAATCTGCGGGGGAAGCCGAGTGGCACGATCGCCGTTCCCGAGTGAAAGGGTCTCCCAGTGCCGGGTCGGTTGCAGGGCGCCTTCGCCGACCAGAAGAGGCTTGATCACGTCGTTCAGGTAGGCACGGGTTATAGCCACGGACCGGCCACCATCGGCGATTCCGGTCACCCCCTCGTCCGTAAATACGCGGACAAGCGTTCGGCCGGTGGTGAGCAGATTGACGGTGATATCAGTAATTTTCATTTGGCGTTCCGAAAATGCCCTTCAATGGCTCATTTTTGATTTATAAGAGTTTTTAAAACGAATCGGTCAGAGTTGCGTCGTCACAAACCAGTAGATGGCGGCTGCTATGACGATGAGAGGGATAAGCGCCATAAGAATCGCCATGATGAGCGATTTAGCGATCATCATTGGAATGCCGATGACGACTTTTTTGATGATGAAGATAACGATCTTGAACGGCAGGGTCAGAAGTGTTCCCAAATCTGCTTTCTCCTTGGAATAAGTCGATGAACGGCGCGGCCGAACAATTGTTGCCAGAACCTTATCAACGGACATGGCTCAGTCGCCAACCAGACCACACCGCTTCCGATACCGCGGCAGACTATCCCACGAACCGGCGAGTTCGTCGAGTCGACTAGCCGCCGGATCAGTGTCGATACCGTGACTGATCGGAAACTCATCGTCATTACCTAAAACGAGGGGGGGAGCGAAGACAACAGGTCACTGCCAATCGGCCCCATCGAATCAATCCGGCGACCAACTCTCGCCCAGTAATTCAACCAATTTCGCCGTGTCCGAATCACCCAACGGCCCTCGGACCAGTGCCGCAACGTTTGATTCCAGATGCGAAATGTTTGACGTGCCCGTCAGAACGGTACTCATCGGATCCTGGTTCGCAGCAAACCTGTAAGCCGCCTCCGCCACGGATGCCACGTCCCCATTAACAAGCCAGTCGAACGGCGAATCTCCCGTCAACGCATTCGGCGAAATCGTCCCGTCAGCGCGCCATTCGTCGAGGCGTGAACGCATTGCATCCGGGTTGGTCAGTGTCGTCCGCACGACCGCCATGTTCACAATGCCGATATCGTGCTTCTTTGCTAGGGGCAATGCCGCTTTAGCCGCCTGCTGGTTCATAATCCCGTATTTCAGCATCACCACGTCCCAAAGGTCAGGGTCGCTCTCAAGAGCCTTCATCACGCCCTCAAACTTCGGTTCGCGCTTGATGGTCTGTGTGAATCCGATGTGGCCGATTTTCCCTTGCTCTTTTAGCTTCACCACTTCTGGGTAGAACCGATCACGGTGTATCTCGTAAACCGGGGCATCGATCATGTGGAACAGAAACACGTCGACGTGATCCGTCCCCATCCGGATAAGACTGCGCTCCACCGAGTCTGTAAGTGTAATTCCACCTGACTCAAGGAACGCCCCGCCGTCCCACTTCGTCTCAAGGACGTACGAATCTCTTGGCTCGCCGGCCAGAGTCTCTCCAAGATAAGTCTCGGATTCGCCATAACCACCAGCCGTATCAAAGAAGGTGACGCCAAGATCAAGCGCCCGACGCACAAATCCCTGCCTATCTACCGCCGTCGTCCCTTGCGCCGCACCAAACTTTCGCGCCCCACCGGTGCCATACCCGAGTAACGACACCTTTAAGCCAGTCCGGCCAAGTGTTCTGTATTCCATCCCTATTCCTCAATAACCGGCAGGGTAATACGAGATGGGCGTGTCGCGTCGTGGAAAACCGTCTGCCGCGCAACGCGTAGTTCGGCGTCCTGCCAGTCGTCTGCGCCGGAGTTGTGGTTACGGTCGTGATTCGGATAGTCGCTTGAGGAGATGTCGATCCGAATCCGGTGTCCGATCTTGAACAGATTACTGGTGGGAAGCAGTTTGATTTCAAACTCGTACACGTCGCCCGGCGTCATCATCACGGTAGGTTCATCAAGGCCGTTCCTGAACCTGGCGCGCTGGAAACCGTAACAAAGATTGATCCCTGTACCGTCCGGGTGGACGTCGATTAACTTCACTGTGAAATCTGTATCTACCGCGTCCGAGGCGACATGCAGTCGCAAAACAGGGTCACCGGTCACCTCGATCGCCTGTTTCAACGGCTCGGTTTGATATACAAGAATGTCCCGACGATGCGCGTTCATTCGCTGATCGAACGGCCCGTCTTGACCATTCGCCAAGTACAGACTCATCACCGGGTCACGCGGGTCGTAGACGTACGAATCCGGATTCTCCGACCCCGGCCCTTCAAGTGACAACTCGCCATCGCCAGACGGCGTATTCGCTCCGCCACGTGAGTGCAAAAAGAGGTCGGTATGCACGGCACGCGCCGGCGGCCAGGTCTCTTCACGACGCCACATGTTCGCGCCCATCACGAAGATATTGACCGGGGCGCCGTCCATCACCCCGTTCTGTTGCCCCTTAAGCCAGTAATCAAACCAAGAGGTCGCAAGCTCTACCCAGTCGATCTCGGCATCTGGACCGAAGTCCATATCCCCAGTCATACGCGTCATCTCGTTGGCGTGCGTGTACGGACCGACGAACAGTCGCTGATTAGATCGCGCATGCCCGGAAGGCGCCTCGTTGATCATGTGGTCGTACATATCGGTCGTGGCGATCAAACGGTCGTACCAGCCGGTTCGGTGATGAACCGGGAGATCGATCTTAGAAAAGTTACCGACAAAGCCGAAGCGGTCCTTGTGATGGTTGCGTAGCCAGTCGTGAAAACCCTCACGAAGCCCACCCACAGCCTCAAGCGGAAGTTCGCTCCACGGTAGGAACCAGAGCCACTTCTCACGATTGGCGATCCGGGTAATGGCGTCATAATCCGCGATCGTGGTCGGACCCTGGGCCTCGTCCAACCACTTCTGAGTGTCGGGTGCGATCAGACCGAGCAGCCATTGAAGCGCCCGCCCCGGCCGGAACACGCCGCCCATCTCCCAATCGGTCGTCTTCGGCCCCATTCCGCCGGTGAACATCGTCACGAGGTGCGGCGGCATGAGTGGCGCCAGCATCCACTGCGTCCACGACGGGTAAGAGTAGCCAAATGTGCCGACCTTGCCATTAGACCAGGACTGCGCCGCTGCCCACTCGACCGTGTCGTAGCCATCCTCTGCGTCGTCGAACTGCGCCCCATACATCGGGCGATACAGTCCATCCGACTCCCACCGTCCGCGCTTGTCCTGCACCACAACGGCGTACCCGTTTGACGCCAGCCCCCGGTAACGCTCAGCATCCCGCTCCCGTGACTTGTCGTAGGGCGTCCTGCAGACGAGCGTCGGTAAGCCGCCACCTCCATTGCTCGCGCCCATCGCTCCTATCGGAATCACCTTTTCGGGCAGATACAAATCGGCACGTAAGAGAGTGCCGTCCCGCATTGGAGTCACTACGTTGTGTTCGACTGTTATATCAGTCTTGACCAGCGGCAAAGGGCAGCCTTTCTTCGGGTCTTGGCGATGATAGAGAATGCGCTTAAGGGCACCGTAGGATATCGTGCCCCCGCAGTAGGCCAGAGAGATCGGTTCGACCGATTCCAGTGAATCCACTTTCCACAGGATCAATCATATGAAAGGCAGGCAGCGTCTGTGACTGAACATAAGACCCGAATTTCCATCGACGGCGAAGACTGGCTTATCAACGGACAGATCACATACAAGGGCCGGGAATATCGAGGATGGCGAATCGAAGGCCTCCTCATGAACAGTCGGATGGCGAGCGGGATTTTTGACGATGAGAATCCGCTTACCCGTGACCTGTGGAAGTACCCTGACACTGGCGCCTGGGACGCCGATCGCAATACCAACGAGTTGATTGCTATGCTGCCGGAGTACGCGTCCCACGGCATCAACGCTCTGCCATTCAACCTTCAGAACAGCTCACCGCTCGGTTACTACCGCCGTGAGCCGGAACACCTAAAGGAGTTGAGAAAGCGCATCCACGCCGATCATCCGGGCGCGTCCGACGACGACATATGGAAGGGTCTCCTGCTCGAAATCGAATCACAACCATGGATCTCGGGCGCGTTCAACGCCGACGGTTCTCTAAAACCGGCGTTTATGGTGCGGGCAGCAAGACTTATCGATGCCGCGGACGATAATGGGATGGTCGTGATTCTGGGCCTGTTCTACCAAGGGCAGGACGAGCGGTTGACCGATACCCGAGCCGTGAAAGCTGCCGTGGCTAACGCCTGCCGATGGGTGCTCGAAAAGGGCTATACAAACGTCCTGATCGAGATCAATAACGAGGTGAATGTCCCGACCTACGAACACCCGATTCTCCATGAGGACCGAATCCACGAATTGATCGAACTGGCGAAGGGCGTGACTCGAAATGGGGCCCGACTGCTTGTGAGTACAAGCTGGACGCGCCGTAGCACAGCGACTTCAAAGGCCGTGGAGTCTTCAGACTACATCCTCTTGCACGGCAACGGGCTGGTCGACCCCGACGATGTGTCAAAGGTCGTTGACAACACGCGGGCCGTTTCCACATACACGCCGATGCCGATCCTTTTCAACGAGGACGATCACTACCACTTCGATAGGCCGTTAAACAATTTGACGTCGGCTATCTCACGACACGTCGGATGGGGATACTTTGACCCGGCAGAAGGCGCAGGGGGAACGCCCTTCTACGGCGACTACGAAAACGGCTACCAGTGCCCACCAGTCAATTGGGGGATCAACACTCCACGTAAGAAAGCGTTCTTTAATTTCGTGAAGGAAGTAACTGGGGTTTAAACGCCTTTGAGGCGGCGTCTGCCCCGCCCCTAAGCGGACCTACCTCATCATCCGTCCACTAAACAGCGGATGTGTAGGCCCAAAGGCGTCTATCGACGTTCCTGTAACGGCCGAACTGTCATCAGAAGCCAGGTAAAGCACCACGTTTGCCATCTCGTCAGGTGTCATGAGTTGGCGGTCCAGCGATGCGCCTATGACCCGCAGCATTTCTGTTTCGACACCGCCCGGGCAAACACAGTTCACACGGACGCCGTGAGAAAAGTTCTCAGCTGCCAGCGTCTCGGTCAAGTTGATGAGCCCGGCCTTCGCTGCACGATATGGCCCCCTGCCCTTCGAACCGTGACGACCGCCGATGCTTGAGATATTCACGATCGAGCCCGAACCCTGTTCGATCATCTTCGGCAGTAGAGCACGGGCGCACAGAAATGGCCCTGTCAAATTGACGTCAACCACCCGACGCCACGCGTCCGGCTGCATGTCCACTACATCGATATTCGGTAAATTAGTTGCTGCGTTGTTGACCAGGATATCAATTCTGCCCCAATGCGAAATCGCTTCGTCCACCATTCGTTGAACACTGGCCTCATCGGACACATCGCAAACAACGCCTATGGCCTCACCACCTGCAAGTACAATCTCATGCGCAACGTCAGCGATCTCGCCAGCAGTTCGGGCCGTCACAACAACCCGAGCTCTTTCACGAGCAAATCCCTGGACGATAGCCTTACCAATTCCACGCCCACCACCGGTGACGATAGCAACGCGGTCTGTGAACCTATCTTCTGCCATACCCCCTACCCGCTAACCCGCGCCCATTTGCGCAGACTTACGAATTCACGGGGGGGGTCCTGGTGCCGACCCACTTCCACGTAGCTCACTTCGGCGGCGTAGATGTTGCCCCTAGAATCCACCGCCACCGAGTGCAGCCAGTTGAACTGGTCCGGACCTTCACCAGGCAGGTCCGCGCCGATCTTCTGGATCATGTCCCCGTTACGGTCGTAAATGCCGATCTTATGGCCCAGATTCGCTACACCAAACTGAACCGGCGGCGGGCCCTGCTCTGCAATGTAGACGTTCGTGTCATCGCCCTTTCCGCTAAATGCCGCCACCGCCTTGTGGACATGCCATCCCTTCACATATTCGCCGTCCGTGGTAAACACCTGCACCCGATGATTCTCCCGGTCGCACACGATCACCTGTCCATCCCCAAACATCGCGACGTTATGCGGCAGCGAGAACTGCCCGGGGTCGGTCCCGGACTGTCCCCATGACAACTGATAATTTCCGTCCTTGTCGAACTTATGAACTCGGGAGTTGCCGTAGCCGTCCGAGACGAATATGTCACCGTTTGAAGGATCGACCGCCACGGAGGTGGGACGGTTGAACATTTCGCCCGACTCCCGCTCCGTCGGCACGCCGGTGCCGATCGTCATCAGGGTATTGCCCTTCTTGTCGGTCTTGGACATGCGATTGCCAGAATCGTCGGTCAACCACAGATTGTCCTCGTGATCGACCGTGATGGCGTGCGCGCGTGTGAAACGGGTGCCGATCCAGCGCGGCACCATGTTGCCGTACGGATCCTCCATGAGGGTGACACCCTCGTACGGAGTATCGTTTCCCCAGCTATCGATCATGTTGCCATCAGGATCGAACACGAGCACCGGCATGTTGCCGCGGTTGAACACGTAAACGCGGTCATCTGAGTCCACCGCGACCGAAGTAGCTTCCTTCATCCAGATGCCATGCGGGATCTTCGCCCAGCCCTCGGCTGGCTCATATAGGGTGGCAGGCGTCGCGGGTGTGGGCATGGGCCGGTGATCCTTCGCTGACAGGGATTGTGTTTAGACAGAGGCCGCATGGTACCCGGTGTTTGGGGCGTTTACGGTGTATGACGGTAAGGGCCTGTGGCGTCCTATCTGGGAGGTAGGAGGTGGTTACGTGGCGCCGGCTCGTCCGCGCGCAGTCAGCAATCGGCCTCGGGCGCTTGTGTACGCGATGCTGACCACAAAGAACCCAGATGCCACCAGTACCACGGAAGCGCCAGATGACACGTCTATGAACCAGCTGAGGTAGATGCCGATCGCGCCGGCTGATGCGCCGATCAGTGGCGATAGAACCATCATCCTCGTAAAGCTGCCCGTGAACTGGCGCGCCACTATCGGTGGAACGATCAGTGCGGCGGCGATCATCGTCACTCCAAGTACCTGCATGGATACAACAACCGTCCCCGCAAGAACCAGCGCAAACGCCGTATCGACCCAGCGCACAGGCACCCCGTAGGACGCCGCAACCTCGGTATCAAACGTGGCAAAAAGCAAGTATTTGTAACCGACAATCACCGCAACAAGTACCGCACCCGTTACTACGGTGATAGCAACGAGATCTGATCCCGTCACTCCTAGGATGTTGCCAAATAGCGCCGCCTCGAAGCTCCGGGTGAAGGTCTGGGTCCTACTGATCAGGGCGATTCCAAGGGCGAAGGAAGCCGTCGTGATGATGCCGATGGCCGCGTCAGAGGAAATGCTGCGGCGGCGGGAAGTCCACTGGATCAGGACGGCAGATAGGAAACCCCAGATCGAGGCGCCAACGTAGAAATTGATCGACATGATGAAGCTGACGACGGCACCGCCAAAAATAGCGTGTGATAGTCCGTGACCGATGTATGACATACGTCGCAGCACGATGTAGACACCCATCATTCCAGCTAACCCACCAACCATAGTTGCGGCTATCAATCCACGAACGAAGAACTCGAATTCGAACGGTTCAGTCACGGGCCCGGACCTCGGCTACAACTTCTTCATGCACGTGCCCATTATCACCGTGCTCGTGCCCGGTTCCAGCATTCTCGTTGCCAGAAGAACCCCCGTTCCGGGCAGTAGCGCCAAATCGGTGCGGCGTCTCCGCCACCAGCGTCATGCCACGGTACTCGGTCACCGGCATCTCAGCTCCATAGGTTGCCTTCAGCACGTCCGGCGTCAGCACATCCCGAGGCGCACCATCGGCGAGGATTCGGCCGTTCATACAGATCACGCGTGGCAGGTGTGCGGCGACGGCGTTAATTTCGTGCGTGGTCATCAGGATGGCAATCCCCTGGTGATTCAGTTCGTCCAGTAGGTGCAATACATCGTCCCGGGTCTTCATATCGACCCCGGCCGTCGGCTCATCCAGCAGTAGGATATCCGGCTCGCTCACAAGCGCCCGCCCCAGGAACACCCGCTGCTGCTGGCCACCGGACAACTCACGAATCTGCCGGTTCGCCAGTCCATCCAGCCCTAGACGCTCAAGTATCTTCCCCATTTTTAAACGATCTTTACGCCTGAACCACGGGAATAGAGGTGCGTTACGGGTCGCGCCCATCAAGACGACCTGCTCGACTGTTACCGGAAAGTTCCAGTCGATCGCCTCCAATTGCGGCACATAACCTATTCGCGGGCGGGATTTACGGACCGATTCTCCTTTGAAGAGAACGTCGCCTGCGTAGACATCAGCAGCTCCCACGGTAGCTCGCAACACCGTTGTCTTGCCGGAGCCGCTAGGGCCAAGTAGCGCGGCGAAGTCGTTCCGCATGATGTCCAACGAAACGTCATCGATCACGCGGTTGCCGTGATACCCGGCGGCGAGGCCACGGATCTGGATCAACGGCGGCTCGTGGAGGTCTGGGTGTGGAGTCTTGTGAAGCATGATTAGCGCCCGGGCCCTTAGCCCGGGTACTCCGCGTGGGACTGGCCATCGAACACAAGACTAGAATCTACCGCGCCCAACCCAGATGCATCACCACCTAGGGCGCGAACCATCGTCACCATGTTTTTTATCATTAGTCCGAGGTAGCTGTGGCCGGCGTCACCCGGGTCTCCCGGCAGGTCGTCGTCTGCGAGCTGGTCGATAAAAACGGCCCCGCTCTCGAATGCTATCTGCTCCATCACCGAACTCGGGAAGACCTCGGAGCCAAAGATCGCTGGCACGCCGAGATCGCGCACTTGCACGATCAGATCCGCCATATCTCTTGGGGATGGTTCCGTGAAGTCGGCCGGTTGGACAGCACCAAGGACCTCGAACCCGTATCGTTTTGCGAAGTACGCCCAGGAGTCGTGGTACGTTAGCAACTGCCGTTGAACCTCCGGAACAGTCGCAACCGCTGTCTTGATTGCAGCGTCAAGCGTATCGATACGGAGCCGAAATTCTTCGTAATTAGCTCCGTAATAGATCGCACCCTCAGGGTCCAATGTCGTCAACGCGTTCCGCACGATCCCGGCGTACTTGAGTGCGAGGATCGGGTCCGGCCAGAGGTGCGGATTGGGTTGTCCGTTTGCCTCCGGGAACGAGAAATCGAACTGCCACTCTTCCGGTGCGATGGCCAGTTCACCCAGCAACACCGCACGTGCTCCATCACCGTGGTTTGCGTTGAACATCTCGATGGCCGGCTCTTCCAGATAGAGTCCGTTGGCTATGAACAAATCCGCGTCGGCGAGCACGCGAGCAGTCGATGGCGGCGGATCGAAAGTGTGGGAGTTGGCGCCTTCCGGGATGATGCCCCGTACCAGGATGCGCTCACCACCGACGTTCTCAACTATGGACGTAATCGGAGAAACCGTCGTAACGACGCTCAGCAAACGGGATTCTTCTGGCTGCTCCATATGGTTGCTGCCACAAGCAAGTAACAGCACCGTAACCAACATTATTGCCATCACCTGAAACTTCATTTACCGGCAACCTCAGAACCACGGGAGCAATCTAGGCATATGCCGGGAACGGCGAGGTGTTGTAAATCGGCATCAAATCCGTGGGTGTCAGAGAGCTGCTTCGCGAACCCAATAACGACCTCGTCGGACAGCTCATAGACGACACCGCACTGGCTGCATACGAGGTGATGGTGAGGACGTTTCTCTAACCATTCGTAAGCAACTTCCCCGTGTCCGAAAGTTGTCTCCGAGATCAATCGCGAATCACGAAGCGCGCCAAGAGTGCGATATACGGTCGATTCACTGACGTGTGGTGCGTCTCTACGAACCTGGTAGATGACCGATGTCGCGCTGAGATGATCGCCGGCGTGGCGCAGCGCCTCCATGACGAGAAGCTTCGCCGAGGTCACCCTGTGACCGGCACGCCGGAGCGTTTCGGCCGATTCTTCACGAGACGTCATATTGCAACTCCCCTCAGATGCAACAACTTGCAAGAGCGAGCAGTGACGATACACCCGTGACGCGAGGTGTCAAGCGAAAAGTTGGTGAAAGATGATCGATATTCAGGTCCCAGTTGATTGCCTCGGACCGTACGCCTATCACCCTGATCGCCAACTTTCGCTCCGAGACGTGCCTGACGCTTCTACAGATACTCGTCAACCTGAACTTGATTCAGTTTCTGCTCATCTAGGGAGGAAAATTGCTGCGGCTTGATCGTCTTCCTATAATGACCGCTGTCCCTTTCGAGGTCGGGCGTTAAGAATCGTCGGTGGCCTTATCGTTTTCTCCCTGCGTAGAGCAGAGATTTGACTCAACTTTCAAGAAGGAGCCCAGTATTCATGTCGCCCGAGCCTTACGCATTCCTCGGCGGGAAGCAGCTCCCACTGTCCGAGGCGAAGGTAGGGGTCATGACCCACGCGCTGCATTACGGCACCGCAGTGTTCGAAGGCGTTCGTGGCAATTGGAGTGAAAAGCACGGCAAAATGTACGTGTTCCGATTGCGCGAGCATTATGAACGACTTCTTCGTGGTTCGAGCATCCTAAAGATCGACCTCCCGTACTCCGTCGACGACCTGATCCAGATCACCAGAGATCTCGTCGAACGCAACGGATATCGGCAAGATGTCTACATCCGGCCGCTCGCATTCAAGAGCGCACAGCTCGTTGCCAATCTCAAACTGCATGAGGTCGAGTCAGACTTCACTCTGATGGTTCAGCCTTTCGGCGCGTATATCGAGAACGACGGCGCGATCAGGTGTCAGACATCGTCCTGGCGACGACCGGATGACACGATGATCCCGACGGGCGTGAAGTTGTCTGGGCTGTACACAACCGGAATTCTCGCCAAGACCGAGGCGGTGATGGCGGGATTTGATGAGGCCATCGTTCTGAATCACGACGGGACTGTCTCCGAGGGAACGGGCGAAAACCTGTTTATGGTGCGGGACGGCGTGCTCCACACGCCCAGCGAGACGGATAACTGCCTGCTTGGCATCACGCGGGCTTGTGTCATCGAACTCGCCCAGAAAGAGTTTGGGCTGCAAGTCGTTGAACGACGTATGCACAGAAGCGAGTTGTACCTCTCGGACGAGGTGTTTCTCACCGGAACGGCGGCACACCTTACGGCCGTCGGTGAGCTAGACAATCGCAAGATTGGCACAGGCGAAATGGGTCCGATAGCGCAGAAACTTCAGGAAATGTACTTCGACATCGTCGTCGGAAACAACCCGAAGTACATGCACTGGCTCGAGGAAATAACGCCAAGCGGCGGCTAGGAGCCGTTTACCGTGGCGCTGTGTGGGCGTGGTCGCAATTCCGTTAGTTCGAAAGCCTCAGGTGCCGGTTTTTCACATTAGTGCTCCGCAATACATTGTCATCCCGAGTTAAGTTGCGGAAATTTCACCGACAGCCCGTCAGGCAGAAACACATTTAGACCGGGTAAATCTTGAAGCTCCCTCACTCTTTATGCACGTAGGCATCTCCCAACCGGGAAAGAGGGTCACAGCACCACCGAGTAGGCCATCACGCACCTCGAGACCAGATGCTCCACCATTTCCGGCCTGAATCAAATGCTCCGCGCTCAAATGATCGACCGAGGTCGTGATTAGGCTCTCGGCCCGCGAGCAACATGCGCGGGTTATCGTCGAACAGTTCAAACGCTCTCTGCTCGTCGGTGAGCTCTACCACCCTGTCATAAGCGGGTGAGAGTTCCGGAGTCCGGGACTCAACCGGACGGTGGGTATCGGACGCAATAAAGTGCGCCGTTCCGTCGCGGACCAACTCTTCAGCAAGCCGCTGAGCAGGTCGGCCGAAGTCACCCAGTAGACTTCCGGCGGTGAGCTGAATCAGCATCCCGTCCTCAACCATTCTTCGGATCTTTTTGGCGTTACGCTGGAGCACGGAGTTGCGTTCCGGGTGGGCGATTATCGGAACCAGTCGCAGGTCTTGAAGTCGGCTCAGTACGTCATCGACATAGTCCGGGTAGGAAGCAAAGGGCGGCTCTGAAAGGATGAAGCGTGTGTCTGATATCGGCAGCGCCCGTCCGTCTTCCACCCAGTCCGGCAAACCAGGCTCGATGTGGTTTTCCATCCCGATCACGATGCGTACTACCGGACGATGTGGCTCTTCTTCCGCCCGCAAACGTCCGTTCAGCTCGCTGACCAGATTCCGGACATGCTGTACCGAAGAGCCGAGCATGATGTCTCGCTGATGTGGCGTCGCCACCATGATTTCGGTGCCATCGACGACAGCGCGGCGTGCGATATCTAACGCCGCGGACATCTCCCGGGGACCGTCGTCGATTCCCGGCAAAAGGTGAGTATGGATATCCACCCAGCCCAATGATCACTCCGATCTTTTCGGCCCGCGTTCCACCTTGGCGTCCACCCGGTGATCTCCCGGGATTTGAATTCCGCCACGCGTCAAATTGTGAAGTGCGGTCAAAGCTCCGTCAACAACATACGACGTGATTACTCGCGGCCGATCCAAGGAGACGACGATTTCCTGAAAAACGCCAAAATCACTGACTCGACCCCAGATTGTTACGAGGTAGACCGTTAAGCTCGAGCGATCAACTGCCTGAACGTCTCTCCGTACTCAAATCCGTTGGCCTCTCCGGCGCTACGAGAACGTTCCCTCAACCTTTCGCCGAATCGTGGTCTACCATCCGAGCCGTCAGAAAGATCTGTGTTTGTAAGACCGCCTACCTGTGAGGAGTGCTTCGAAAGTGCCTCGATCTGTGTCTCCACCTGCGCACTCGTCACTTGCACCACCACGTCCGGATAGTCGGCGCCCCAGTACAACAAACGACGGACCTTGTGCGGCTCAAGCCCTTCTTCAAGCTGTTCCGGATAGTGCAGGTGGTCACGAGCATAAGGATAGATGGCATCACCAGTCACCGTCCCCACCATCCGGTGATCGCGATGTTGAAAGCCGTTAAAACGGTGGGGATCGTGGCAGAAAACCGTATCCGGCCTATAAGTGCGAATGGCACGCACTATCTCGCCACGGAAGATACGATCATCCTCAAGCCCGCCATCTTGATGGGCGAGCATGAGGACCTCTTTAACACCAAGCACGCGAGCCGCTTCTGATTGTTCTTCCTTACGGACTGGTACGATGCGATCGCTTGTCATATCGCCATCGTTTGACCCGCCGCTTCCGTCCGTGCACACCACATAAACCACCTCACATCCCCCCTCGATCCACTTAGCCACCGTTGCGCCGGTACCTATCTCGGCGTCATCCGGATGGGCGCAGACCACCATAGCCCGCTCCGGTATATCCGCGATCACCGTAAAAGGTTCGGAGCCTGCGGGTTGGAAAAACTCGGATGACCGGGATACCCGTGGGTTCATCTATATCGAAATTCCTTACTGGGAAGCTAAAAGCCTGGCAAGCGCAAAAATAGCGCCTTTGGCTGAAACGGAACACCTGCGTATCTCGTATCTGGAGATAAATCATAGCGGCGGCCGGGAAGTGGCCCGTAGACTTATTAAC
>JAAZYK010000060.1 GCA_014239685.1 Dehalococcoidia bacterium
CTCGGGATGGAGGTAGTGCTGGCAGATGGGACAGTCACGTGGCTAGGTGGAGATTCGCGTGAAGTTCCGGGCTACGACCTCCGGGGCGTATTCATCGGATCAGAAGGTACGCTCGGTGTTGTCACAAAAGTGGCTGTCCGGTTGGTACCAATTCCCGAAGCGATTCGCACAATGGTTGCGGCGTTCCCCAGCGTCGAGGCGGCAAGCGAGACCGTGGCAGACATCGTGGCGTCCGGAGTCATTCCCGGTGCGGTCGAGATGATCGATCGTCTATGCATCGAAGCAGTCGAACCCGCGTTCCACCCCGGCTATCCGGAAGACGCTCAGGCCATACTGCTGGTGGAGGTCGATGGCCTCATTGAGACGGTCGCCGAACAGGCGGCTCTCGTGGAAGAGTTGTGCCGAAAGCACGGCACGACCGACTGGCGGACTGCGGAGGACGAAACGGAGCGAGAGACGTTGTGGGCATCCCGTAAGAAGGCGCTCGGCGCGCTGGGTCGGCTCGCCCCTAACTACTACCTGATTGACGGCGTAATCCCACCCACACGGCTCCCCGAAACGATGTCCAAGATCAACGCTCTGTCTGACGAGCTGGACATCCCGATAGCAAACGTGCTCCACGCAGGCGACGGCAATCTGCACCCCTGCATCCTGTTCGATTCCCGAGACCCAGTGCAGGTCGAAAAAGCACTGATCGCGGGCGGGCGAATCTTGGAGATGTGTGTCGAGGTGGGAGGAGCGCTTTCCGGCGAGCACGGCATTGGGCTGGAGAAGCAGGGCTATCTGCCATTAGTGTTCACAGACGAGGACCTTGAGGCTATGGCGCGTTTAAAGCCAGCCTTCGGTGCAGCCGGGATGTTCAACCCCGGCAAGATCTTCCCGACAAACGAGCAGCGAACAGGCCTCCCGCACGGAGCGATCATGCAGCGTCTTACCGCGGACATGGTGATTTAAACAACCTGTCGGCATAGGTGCGTACTGCAAATCACCGTCAAGAGTTCATAACGGGCCTGGCCTTTGGCGCTTTTCGAGTGGCAAGGGCTTCACATCCTCCTCTCCCGGACGGAAGAGGAGAAATTGTGCCCGGTTATTCATCACGCGGTACGGGCGTCTCGCAATCCTTCATCGCGTGCATTTGAATCCGTTGAAATCAGGATGACGCCCCGTCTCGTGGTGGGACATATCAGATATTTCTCGAATGAGGGAGATAATGGTTCTTCCGCCGACGTGTTTGATTTGTTGGTTGAGGGGTTGGTAAAGGTCCCACGACGAAGCTGGGGATGACAGATTGATGCGTTCGTGTAGTTGACATGGGCGCCCAAAGTAGAGGCGACTACAAAAACCCTTGAGCGTATTCCCAGATGCCCTTATTGCGTTGCTCAATTTCGCTAAACTACCCCGGTCCCACAACAATCTCGAGGTCTTCCTATCCCAACTCCAAACTCCGCTCCGGTTCGTATCGGCATCATCGGTGCTGGCGGGTTTATGCACACGCATATGGATTCTTTTGCGGAGATCCCTGACGCAGAGATCGTTGCATTCTGCCGTCGAAATGAAACGTTGCTGAACGAGGCGGCGGACACGTACGGCATCGAACATCGATTTACCAATTACAGGGACATGCTGAATATGGATCGCCTTGATGCAGTTGCGATCATCACCCCGACCGGGTCGCACAAGCAGATAGCGCTTGACGCTATCGCTGCCGGCAAACATGTGCTGTGTGAAAAGCCGCTAGCGCTCATGGCCTCCGATGCTAAAGAAATGTTGGACGCGGCAGAAGCCGCGGGTGTGGTGCACGCCACTAATTTCAATTGGCGCGGCCGTACCCCTGTTGGCCAGATGAAGCAGCACATGGACTCCGGGTACATCGGCCAGCTTTTCCACGCCAACATCTGGTGGGGCCAAACACACGCCTCCGAGGATCGGCCGTACGTCGCCCCCTGGCGCTTCAAGGCTGAGGATGGCGGCGGGCCTGTGTACGAGTTGATTCATGTATTCGACATGGCACGGTTGATCGGCGGTGAAATCAAGCGCGTCTGCGCCCTGCTCACGACCGCCGTCCCGTATAGAACCTTCGCGTGCAGTGAAGAGGTTGAGGTCGATGTGCCGGACTCCGGAGGCTACTTGCTTGAGTGGATCGACGGGGGATACGCGGTAGTACACACCAGTTTCGTGTCCAAGGGCGAAGACCCGGACGGAAGAACCAATCCTCGTATAGAGATATCGGGGTCTCAGGGTCGCCTGGAGAACTTTGGTAAGACGGGGATCAAGGGAGTCCACGGCATCTCAGGGGTGTTGCAGGACGTCGACCCGGGACCGGAGTACCCGCAGCCCTACCGTCAGTTCATCGACGCCATTCTGACAGGCACGCCGGTACGGACCAGTTTTTACGACGGCATGAAAGCGGCGGAGATTGTGGATGCAATTGTTCTCTCATCAAAAGAGGCCCGCTGGGTGGATTTGAACTAGTCAGATTGGAGCAATGGAGGTGACAGCGCTAGGACAGGAACGTTAATGCAATGCACGAAACTCGGGCAACCAAGGTTGAAGGTCTCAGGACTGTACCGTGACAGTGAAGGCTTCGAGAATTCGTTCAGCGCAACGCAGGAAACTAACTTACGCATTGTGATCCAAGCGCTAAATGTAGGCGTTAAGTCCATCGACTCCGCCAATCAGTACGCCAACGGCAACTCCGAGACGATCATCGAAGCACGGCGCGAGGACCATATCAAAGGCATAATCGATGCGTGGTCGGCGGACGCGTCCGCCGACGTGATAGCGGAAGTACGTCGAATCACCGATGATTTCGCCGCAAAGACGCCTTGTAACTATCCACCGCCCGTCGTTGCTCCCCTACTTGGTGGAAGCGGTGCGGCGTATCGTAAATATTGACCATCTCGTCCTGCCAGAGGTCCAAGTAACACTCTTTTGACTGAATCTTACAAACTTGACGGTATTACACCGTCCAGGATCGAACGTCCGGACACGGTTGACAACCTGTCGACTGCACTGAAGTCGATCCACTCCGACCAACAGGCCGCCGTCTTATGGGGTGGAGGAACGCGGATGCACGTCGGAAACACGGTTGCCCGATACGATGCCGCCGTGGATATGACGAACCTCAACCGGATCGTCGATTACCGCCCGCCAGACCTCGTGGTAGTCGCTGAGGCTGGGATGACGATCGGCGCCCTCCAGGCCGAACTTGGAAAGAACAACCAGCGGCTTCCCTTTGACGTGCAATTCGCCGACAGCGCGACTATCGGGGGGTCGCTGGCCTCCAACACTCTCGGACCCTTGAGTGGGCGATATGGCGGAGTCCGGGATCTCGTCATCGGCATGTCGATCGTTCAGGCCGATGGGACGATGACAAAAAGCGGAGGCAGCGTTGTAAAGAACGTGGCCGGCTACGATATGGCGCGTCTTCACATCGGTGCTCTCGGGACATTGGGCGCTATCGCCACGGTTGCTTTCAAGATCGGACCCGTCCCGGAGGTCATGCGCACCATTGCCGCTTGGTTCGATTCGGCGGAATCGGCCGCTACTGCCGGCATCCGGATCACTAATGGAGCGTTCATGCCCGAGGCCGTGACACTTGTCGCCGGTCAACGCGCTTCTGCGAAGGCTTCAGAACTTGCCGCCGACGGATCAAGCAAGGTGTCAGGCAATGCGGTGATGTTGTTGGTCGCACTCGCGGCCGGGCCGGCCACAGTGGAACGGCAAGTGAACGAAACAACGGCAATACTCGGTGGTTCGATGGCCGATGGCTTCGTCGTCCTAGATGATGATCTACAGTCAGCCGCGTGGTCGTTGACTGGTCAGCAGAGTCCTGCTCCCACCCTTTCGATACGGTCAACGGTCAAGCCTACGGCGACCTTAGGCCTCTTGGGCGCCATTGGGAAGTTAGATAACTTTGACGACACACACATCGTGGCCCAAATTGGGTTCGGCACGGTCGAAGCGCACTTCCAGGGCGACGTATCCGGAGAAGCCGTCCGGTCGGTACGGGACGCAGTCACTAGCACAGGTGGCGCCTGCATGATAGAGCGCTGTCCATCCGAACTAAAACACGATCTAGACGTTTTTGGTGACCTTGGCGCGCCGCTTGAGGTGATGCGACGCATGAAGCAACAATTCGACTCCGCCGGGACTCTGTCTCCGGGTCGCTTCGCCGGGAGGATATAGATGTCCACTGAACCCGGGCCTACCACCGGACGCACAAGCAACTTCAGGGGCCCTGACGTCCCGTCTCCTGAAGACATGTACAAATGCGTGCACTGTGGTTTCTGCCTGCAGGCCTGTCCTACATACCTCGAAACCGGACTTGAGGCCGAGTCACCCCGTGGGCGCATCGCCCTTATGAAGGCGGTCGAGGAAGGCCGCACCGAGATCACTGAAGCAATCGTGGGACACTGGGACAAGTGTCTTCAGTGCCGTGCCTGCGAGGTCGTGTGCCCCTCTGGAGTACCGTACGGACGACTTATGGAGGCGACACGCGCTAACGTGGAAAGTGTGTTTCAGCGAGGATTCAAGCAGCGCAAAGCCCGGAACATGGGGTTCAACGGCGTCCTGCCAAACACGAAGCGACTGAACCGCATTGGTGGCGTTCTCAGGTTTTACCAGAAGTCCGGATTGCAAACGATCGCGCGGAAGACGGGTGCAGTGCGCCTCGCCCCAGGCGGGAAACTGGAGAAGTATCTGCCGAAGCTCAGTGACAAGTTCTTTATTACATCTGGCCAGATGATCCGGCCCGAAGGTGAAGTCCGAGCACGCGTCACACTACTTGGTGGGTGTGTCATGCGGCTCACCCATGCCTCTACTCTGGAAGCCGTCACCCGTGTGCTCGCCCGCAACGGCGTCGAGGTCTACGTGCCGCAATCACAGGGTTGCTGCGGGGCGCTGAACGCTCACTCCGGGGAGCGCGATTCTGCACGCGACATGGCCCGTAAAAACATCGATGCTTTCCTCGAGGTCGAGACCGACGCCATCATTGTTGCGTCTGCAGGTTGCGGTTCTACGATGAAAGAATACGACGAGCTGCTTGCCAGCGATCTGGAGTATGCCGACAAGGCCGCCGAGGTTGCCGAGCGGACAAAAGATATCCACGAGTTCCTCAGTGACCTGGGATTCGAGGTGCCGACAGGATCTTTGGCTACCAAGGGAGTTGACCTGAAGGTCACTTACCAGGATTCGTGCCATCTGGGACATGCCCAGCAGATCACAACGCCTCCCCGCGAACTTTTGAACGCCATTCCCGGACTTCAGTTTGTGGAGATGGAAGAGTCATTGGTCTGCTGTGGTTCAGCTGGTACTTACTCGCTGATCGAACAGGGGATGTCGACG
Organism: Dehalococcoidia bacterium; assembly: GCA_014239685.1. Taxonomy (GTDB): domain Bacteria; phylum Chloroflexota; class Dehalococcoidia; order Lucifugimonadales; family Lucifugimonadaceae. The sequence continues at coordinate 5,347 of JAAZYK010000060.1, forward strand.
CGTTTGGGAAACCGTAAGGCGGGCCACATCGCCGCTTCCAACGCCGATGTCGTCGCCACCGCAAATCCCGGGTGCGTCATCCAGATGGAGCAAGCGCTGTCCCGTGCGGGCGAGCGCGCTCAGGTACGGTACGTAATTGATCTGATTGATGAGTCGTATAGGCGCGGCGACGCCGCAGACTAGCCCCCCCGGCTGACGGACGTATAATGCCGCTGCCCCACAATCGGGGATCAGCTTTGACATTAATACCGGCGTAACACCGGCGATTGGCCCGCAATCGCTCCTTTACTTACGGCAAGACATGGCAATGGAGGCCAACGAATATGGATCTAGGACTCACCGGAAAAATCGCGATCGTGACCGGCGGCAGCGACGGTATCGGCAGGGCCGCGGCGACAGCGATGGCTGAGGAAGGTGCCAAAGTCGCAATAGTGGCGCGAACACAAGCAGACCTCGATAGGACGACCGAAGAACTTAAGAAAGAGACGGGCAATAACGATATTCTTGGCATCGCCGCTGATGTCACCAACGAAGCGCAGGTCCAGAAGATGGTCGACACCGTCGTCGGTACATGGGGCGGACTGGACATCCTTGTGAACAACGCTGGGACATCTTCGGCTGGTAAATTTGAGACCGTGCAGGACGAGACATGGAAGAACGACATCGGCATCAAGGTTTACGGCGCGATCCACTGCTCACGCGCCGCCCTTCCGCACATGAAACAGCGTGGCGGTGGCCGAATCATAAACACCACGACGCCGGGCGGTAAGGCGCCCGGGGCTGGTTCCCTGCCGACCTCGCTTGCACGCGCGGCCGGTATCTCCCTGACAAAGGCGATGTCCAAGGACTACGCCGCCGACAACATTCTGATAAACACGATTTGCGTCGGTATCCTAAAGAGTCGTCAGCACCGACGGCGCTGGGAAGCCGCCCACGAGAAGGATCCCAACCTCACGCTGGACGCCTTTTACGACAATATGGGCGGGGGGGTGCCGGTGGGACGGATCGGCGAGGCACGTGAGGCGGGCGATGTGATCGCTTTCCTCGCTTCCGAGCGCGCCAGCTACATCACCGGTGCGTCCGTGAATGTCGATGGCGGTACTTCGCCGGTCGTTTAAATGCTCCGTTGAAGCGGCAAACAACTGCAACGGGCCTTCGTGCAATTTCATCGCACGAAGGCCCGTTGAATTCACGAGGGAACGCCACCCATGGATCTTGAACTCACCGGAAAGGTCGTCATCATCACCGGCGGCAGCGACGGCCTCGGAAAGGCCGCTGCTATGCGGATGGCAATGGAGGGCGCTAAAGTCGCGCTCGCTGCGCGCGATCAGACGCGGCTCGATTCGGCTATCACCGAGATCAAAGTTGCCACGGGTAACAATGATGTGATCGGCGTATCGACCGATGTCACCGATGAGTCCCAGGTCACTCGTATGGTCGATACCGTGGTGGGCACAGGGGGCGGCATCGACATCCTAGTAAATAACGCCGGGACTTCTGCCTCGGGGAAATTTGAGGATATATCGATCGACACTTGGAAGTCGGACATCCAACTGAAGGTATACGGAGCCATTTACTGCTGTCGGGCGGCGCTTCCACATCTCAAGAAAAGCGGCGCTGGACGCATCATCAACCTGACTACGTGGGGAGGTAAGGCAACCCCGGGCGGAACGATGCCGACATCTCTCTCGCGGGCCGCAGGGATCTCGCTCACGAAGGCGATGTCTAAGGACTACGCAGCCGATGGCATTCTAGTAAATACCGTGTGTGTCGGGGTCATCAAAAGTGGGCAGACCCAGCGTATTTTCGAGGCGCAACGCGAGGCCAATCCGTCACTAACGGAGGATGACTTCAATGATCGCATAGGAGGAATGGTGCCGCTCGGTCGTATCGGAGAGTCCGAAGAAGTCGGAGATGTGATCGCGTTCCTGGCAAGTGAACGTGCGAGCTACGTGACAGGCGCGGCCATCAACATCGACGGCGGTCAGTCACCTGTCGTTTAGAAGGTCTTACACCTGGCGCTCTTCAACCATCTCGTAGCGAAAATCACAGTGTGACGCACCCTGCATGATGGTCTGGGTACGGGTTAGATTCATGTTCTTGTTGAAGCCGGCCGGGAAGTTGAAGTCGCGCCCACACGAGACAATGAAACCAAGATCCTGCATGTCCAGTTCCTGATACATCTCGGCGTAGCGGCAACGGGTGACGTTGTAGTCATACCGCTTCTCTTCCATCACCAGAGTCTCGGTCTCGAGCGCGTTGTTTGCAGTCCAGGCACTTTTACTCGCGATATAGCTCGAGAGGTCCTGTGCTCCCACCTTTTTGGCCATCGCAGCTCCCTGATCCTGCGCTATTTCTTCAATTACCCGCTGGGCGACCGCATTGGCTTCCTGCTCCCCGAAGTTGTCCTGAAATGCGCGGATCATCGGGCCGAGGACCATCGCCTCGATACGGCGTCTTACAAGAACAGGCATTGAGTCGATATCGGCTTCAGTAAACGAACGTGACTCTTCGGGCATTAGTGGCTCCTGTGTGATAGCCGTGTATGGGTGATAAAGGGACTTTGAAGTTGGTAACGATTATAGGCGAAAGCGCTGCGGTATCGGCCGCGCGCCCAGCTGTAATGAGCCGTATGCGACTCCTCATTCAGTCCCCTATATCAACACTAGTCATGTAGTCTCAGGCTTGCTTTTCCCAATGCCTCCGACGCCAGCCAAGAAAGCTTGCTATATGTCCAATTCACGACCAAACGTCATCGTTTTTCTCACGGACGATCAGGGATACGGTGATCTGTCGTGTATGGGGGCCACCGACTTCCGCACACCCCACCTTGACCGTATGGCGAAGGATGGAGTCAGATTCACGGACTGGTACTCCAACAGCCCGGTGTGCAGCCCATCCCGGGCCGCCCTGCTCTCCGGCCGCTATCCAGGGAACGCCGGAATCCGGGTGATCCTGCGAGGACACCGCTCGACCCCCGGGCTGCCGCAATCGACCACGACCCTTGCCACCATGCTCGGCGATGCCGGGTATCAGACGGCGCTGGCCGGAAAGTGGCACCTCGGGTTAACTGAGGAGTCTCGCCCACAAAGTCACGGATTCGACCATTCTTTCGGATTCTTCGCAGGATGCATCGACTATTACTCGCACATCTTCTATTACGGAGCCAATCAGGGCGGGCCGGGTCAGAACCCCACCCACGATTTGTGGGAGGACGACGAAGAGATCTGGAGAAATGGCGAGTATTTCACAGATCTGATCGCCAAGAAGGCGGTCGAGTACATCCGGGATATGGCGGCCAGAGACGAGCCGTTCTTCCTGTACGTGCCGTTCAACGCCCCGCACTACCCGATGCATGCACCCGAAGAATACATGGAACGGTTCGACCATCTGCCGTGGGACCGGCAGGTGATGGCGGCGATGATCAGCGTCTTGGACGATTCAATCGGAAAGGTCATCAACGAAGTCGACCGCCTGGGAATAACCGGCGACACGCTATCTATCTTTACGTCGGACAACGGTCCTTCACGGGAGTCACGTAACTGGCTCGATGGCACGCTCGACCCGTATTACGGCGGCACATCCGGCCAGTTCAAGGGTCACAAATACAGTCTGTTTGAGGGCGGCATTCGGCTTCCTGGGATCATGCACTGGCCCGGACATATCACTCCGGGCGTCGTCTCAGACACACCGGCTGCCTCTATGGATATCGTACCGACCGTCCTTGAGGCTGTTGGGATCGAATCAAGTCAGTACGAGATCGACGGCACAAGCCTCCTACGCCACGTGACTAAAAACGAAGAGCTTTCTGAACGACCGATCTTCTGGGAGATCGGCGACCAGACGGCGATCCGACGCGGAAAATGGAAACTTGTCCTGAACGGTCAGCTTGTAGAGCACGCAGATCCGATATCCGAGGTCCATCTATCGAATCTTGAGAATGACCCCGGTGAGACGACTAATCTCGCGGACGCCGAACCAGACATTACTTGCGAGTTAAAACGCCTGGCAGAAGATTGGCGTGCAGCGATCGAAAAGCGCTGGGCTGACGAGTACGCGGAGACCGGTGAGGAGAATCGGACGTACCGGATGGTTTAACGGTAGAAAACATTATTGATCGGTCAAACCCGTCGAGTATCTACAAGCCTGACTCACGCCACAATGTGTCCATCTTTCTCATCGAGGATCAACGTTATGACGAATCGTCGTGAATGGAGATTACGGATGTGGCGTGACCGTAGATGGCCAGTAGAAGTAGACCAAATTGGTGTTGTGGTCAGACCAGTGTGATCTCTACAAGATCTGGAGATACCGCCAACTTGGCTCCCGTATGAGACTGGATTGAGGCAGCGTCCCAGCCGGGCGCGTGCTCGATGAGTCGTAGTCCCCCACCTTCTGTCAGCACTTCAATCACGGCTATGTCGGTAACTATCAACCCGACACATCCCTGACCTGTAAGTGGGAAATTGCACTCCGAAACTATTTTGGGAGTTCCGTCACGTCCGTTGTGTTCCATCGCGACAATAACGCGTTTCGCGCCAACGGCCAGGTCCATCGCTCCACCGACGTTTCCAACACCGCGTGCCGGGAGGAACCAGTTCGCCAGATCGCCGGTTTCTGAAACCTGCAATGCGCCTAAAGCGGTTACGTCCACATGGCCACCTCGAATCATGGCGAACGCCTCGGCGGAATCGAAATACGCCATGCCCGGTATCGGGCTGAGAAACTGGCCGCCGGCGTTAATTAGGTCCACATCCCCGTCACCCTCGTCGGCCAGCGGTCCGCAGTTCAGTAATCCACTTTCTGAGTGATACATGAGTTGAACGCCGGGCGGCACAAAATCGGAACAAAGTGTTGGAATTCCGATGCCGAGGTTAACGACCTCACCGTCACGAAACTCACGCGCAACCCGCATGGCGATCACTTCACGACCTAGCCGGGGCGCCGGGTCTGTCATGTTAACCAGCCTAGCTCGGCCGTCGTCCTCGACCGGCTCACCCTTGATGCGTGTGGCCTTACCCGCTGGAAGGGGACGCAGTTGAGCATCATCATGGCAGCTCCACCCCTCCTTCTGAAACTGGAGGGCGGACAACTATCCGTTGGATGTATATCGCTGGCGTATCGACGCGTTCTGGGTCGATTCCGCCCGGTTCGACAATCTTGTCAACTTCGGCGATTGTCACGCGAGCCGCCGCCGCCATTGGTGGATTGAAGGTACGTGAGGTACCTGTGTAAATCAAGTTGCCAAGCGTGTCTGCCGTCCTCGCCCTTATGAGGGCAAAGTCGGCATGCAGAGCCTCCTCGAGCACATACTCACGTCCGTTGAACATCCGTGACTCTTTGCCCTCAGCCAGCATCGTTCCGGCGGCGGTTGGCGTGTAAAACCCGGCGATCCCAGCTCCGGCTGCACGCATCCTTTCCGCCAGCGTGCCTTGAGGAACGACCTCGAGTTCGATTTCGCCCGCCCGAAATCCAGTCTCGAACGCGTTGGGACGCGACACAGATCCGGAAACCGGGAACGACGCTATAACCTTTGCAACCTGCCCATTCTCGATCAGCACGGCGTGGTCTATCGGATCCACACCTTCAGGCCAACCAAAGCCTGTTGGCGCGGCTATACCCGCCGTGTTCCCAACGATAGTGAGGTTACGCGCACCATGGTCTCGTAGGGCCAGCATCAAAAGATGAGGCATCCCACCTGCGCCACCAAAACCGCCGATCATGACAACCGAACCTTCAGAGATATCGGATACGGCTTCCGCGAAATTATTTACGGTTTTATCTATCGGCATATCAGCAGGATTCTAAACGTCCTCAAAGAATATTCAGGAATTACCTGTCCAGATATTCAGACCAATGGGTGGCTACCAGAGGGTCATCGAATCC
>JAAZYK010000061.1 GCA_014239685.1 Dehalococcoidia bacterium
ACCACTTCCCCGCCGCGCTCGCCTGCGCCCGGGCCGAGATCAAGTATCCAGTCAGCGTTCTTGATCAGGTCTAGGTGGTGCTCGATCAAAATAACAGTGTTGCCTCCATCGACCAGTCGATGGAGGACGCGCATCAGCGCAGCGCAGTCTTCGAACGACAAACCGGTCGTAGGCTCGTCCAGGATGTAGATCGTCTGCCCCGTCGAGCGTTTCGACAATTCCGTCGCTAGTTTGACCCGCTGCGCCTCCCCACCAGACAGTGTTGTCGCCGGCTGGCCCAGACGCATGTAACCGAGACCTACGTCGACCAGCGTGCGGAGCCGATTCATGACGGGTGGGATGTTCTCGAAAAGTTCGCACGCCTCCGTGATCGTCATATCGAGGACTTCGGCGATGCTCGAACCCTTGAACTTGATCTCCAGTGCTTCACGGTTGTATCTGGCGCCGTCGCAGATTTCGCACGGAACGGTCACATCCGGGAGAAACTGCATCGAAATCTGGACATATCCGGCGCCGCTACAGGATTCGCACCTTCCACCCTTTACATTGAATGAGAACCGGCCCGGCTTGTAGCCACGTGCACGTGCCTCCGGCATGGTCGCAAACAGCTCACGTATCGGCGTGTAGCCGCCGGTGTAGGTGGCGGGGTTGGAGCGCGGAGTTCTGCCGATCGGCGACTGGTCGATGTTGACGACTTTGTCCACGTGCTCAAGCCCGAGAACTTCTTCATGCTTGCCGGGCCTATCCTTCGATCGATAAAAGGTCTGGGCCAACTTCTTTTGCAAGATCTCGTTTATCAGGCTGCTCTTTCCGGAGCCGGACACGCCGGTGATACACACCAGTTCGCCGAGGGGGATCTTGACGTCAATGTCCTTCAGATTGTTCTCGGCAGCACCCCTGATTTCAATGAATGATTTGTTGCCTTTCCGTCGCTTCTCAGGAATCGGGATCTTCTTGCGTCCAGACAGGTAGGCGCCTGTGGGGAAGCTTCGGATGCCTCGATGGTTGCTGCATCGCCCTGGGCGATGATGTGGCCACCGTACTCGCCGGCGCCGGGCCCAAGGTCAATGATGTGGTCAGACGCCCGCATCACGGCTTCATCGTGCTCCACGACTAGTACCGTATTGCCTACGTCCCGCAGTCGTTTGAGCGTTGCGATTAATCTGTGATCGTCCAGCGGGTGCAGGCCGATTGACGGCTCGTCACAGACGTACAGCACACCCATCAGCCCGGAGCCGATCTGTGTCGCGAGCCGGATACGTTGGCCCTCGCCGCCGGATAGTGTCGATGCCGTGCGGTCCAGGCTCAGGTACTCAAGTCCGACCCTTTCAAGGAATCTGAGACGCGCCTCGATTTCTTTTAATATCTGGTCAGCAATCGCCTGTTCACGCCCTGATAACGGCTCGGTAGCCGATCCTGCATGTTCCGATTCTTTCGGCCAGACACCGCTTCGTGTGGCTTCGATCCACTGAAGCGCCCGCTCCACCGACTGTTGCGTTACCTCGATGATATTCATTCCAAGCACGGTCACCGCGAGTGACTCCGGCTTGAGTCTGAAACCGGAACAGGACGCACACGGACGTTGTGCCATATATCGTCCGACTTCGTCCCGAACGTTCTGAGATTCGGTGTTCTCGTGTCGACGTTCTAGGTGTGGGATCACGCCCTCGTTACGCATACGCCAGCGATATGAACGCCCGGATTGCGTTGTGTGGAGAACGTCGATGCGCTTGTTGTCTTCACCGTAAAGTACGGTGTTCTGTTGTGCTTCGCTCAACTCGCGAAACGGTATGTTCAGCGAGAATCCGTAATGGTCCGATAGAGCTTCCATTACAGATAGGCGTTCCGGGAGCAGCTCTCCTGCACGGGACCATGGTTCTATTGCGCCGGTGCGGATCGAGAGATTCTGGTTCGGGACCACGAGGTCCGGGTCCACCTCGAGCCGAAAACCGAGGCCAGTGCAGGTAGGGCATGCGCCGTAAGGCGTGTTGAAAGAGAAATTGCGTGGTTCAAGCTCTCCGATACTCAAATCGCAGTGAACGCAGGCGAACTTCTCCGAGTAGATGATGTCCTCGCCATCGATCACGGAGATGATGACGGTCCCGCCGGAAAGCCTGAGCGATGTCTCGATTGATTCAGATAGACGTCCGATATCGGCTTCGGGGCCGGTTACAAGCCGGTCCACAACGACCTCGATATCGTGCCAGCGTGTTTTGGCGAGCTTGATCTCTTCCTCAAGCAATTTCACTTCGCCGTCAACTCGCACGCGAACGAACCCCTCGTTCCGCGTATTTTCGAATACGGCTACGTGCTCACCCTTCTTGTGGGTGATGATCGGGGCGAGGATCAGAATGCGTGCGCCAGCGTCCAGTCGCATTACAGAATCGGTGATCTGCTGGACCGACTGTCTCGCCACAGGTCGGCCGCAGTTGTGGCAGTGGGGCCGTCCCCCGCGAGAGAACAGCAATCGCAGGTAGTCGTAGACCTCGGTCACCGTGCCAACAGTGGACCTCGGGTTACGCGAGACGCCCTTCTGGTCGATCGAAATGGCAGGGCTTAGCCCGTCGATGTGATCGACATCCGGCTTGTCCATGCGGCCCAGGAACTGGCGGGCGTATGCAGATAGCGACTCGACGTAACGCCGTTGCCCCTCTGCGTAGATCGTGTCGAAGGCGAGCGAACTTTTGCCAGAACCAGATACGCCCGTGATCACCACGAGTTGGCCCCTTGGCACATCGACATTGACGTTCTGAAGGTTGTGCTCGCGGGCGCCGCGAACGCTTATAAATTCTTCAGCCATGAACTCTTTCGGGCAGGCTGCAGGGATTCGGCACTAATGCGAGTACGGTACCTGCTTGCGGATATCGTGACTCGATTGTACCGAGCCTCTCGGGTTGCGGGGATAGCCCCATGTCAGGAACCTACCCATATCAAATAGCCTCTATGCTCGATTTTGTTCTTAATCCGTTCGAATACCGCCGGGAACAGGCCCTACTTCTGGCCAGTCCCGGACTTCGTCCAGGAATGCCGACGAAAGCATGCCCCGGCCGATGACGGAGTTCGTGTGGGACCGAAGAATGCGTTCAATCTGCCGCCGTTCCTCGGACCCGATATTGAGCGACTGCACAGCCGGAAAGTCGCTGCGGGCCAGATGCCTCAGTACTTTGATCGTCCCCAGGCTTGCGGGATGGAGCGCGTCGCTTCCCTGGGAACGGCAACTTGGACACAGGAGGCCACCGCGCTCGGTGGAAAACACGTGATCATCAGGTTCCAGTTCATTCCCGCAATCGACACAGGCACCCAGTTCCGGCTTAAACCCGGTGATGGTCATCAACCGCAGCGCGAACCAACGCACGAGTGTGTCTGCGTTCTCGGTCGTGGCCAACCATCCGAGGCTGTTGACGAGCAGCCGGAATACCGCCGGCGCTGGCGCGTCTTCTACGCTTACCCGTTGTGCAAGCTCGCTGATGTTCAACCCGCGGGATAGCCTGCCGAGATCGGTACGCACGTTACGGAAGGCGTCGATCGTATCTGCCTGGCTGATGCTGTGGAGTTCACGCCCTTCTCGTATGGACAGCTTCACATAGCACAGCAGGTCGATGTGGCCGCCGAGTTTGCTACTGGGCTTGCGCGCCCCTCGTGCGGTGGCCCGTATGACGCCGCGCTGAGGAGTTAGCAGCCACAGCAGGCGGTCGGCCTCGCCGAGGTCTGAGTGACGAAGTACCACGGCCTCGGTCGTGAACAGGTTTGGCCTGCCTGAGGTCATAGGCGCGTCGCGGTGGAGGTGGGATCAAGAGTAGTTCGGTAGCAGGATTGCATGATCTTGCCGAAGTTACTCGGGCGAAGTTTCTCCATCGACCGCAACCTCTGCACGACCTTCTAGTGCATTGGCGAGCGTCATCTCGTCGGCGTATTCCAGATCTGCACCGGACGACAGGCCACGTGCAAGGCGCGTCACTTTTATCCCTAGTGGAGAGATCAGGCGCTGCAGGTACATCGAGGTCGCCTCGCCTTCAAGATTTGGGTTTGTGGCCAGTATTAACTCGGTTACCGTCTCGTCCCGAAGCCGGTCAAGCAACTCTCGTATCTTTAGTTGCTCGGCCCCGATGCCGTTGACCGGCGATATCGATCCGTGGAGGACGTGATACAGCCCTTTATATGCCCTCGTGCGTTCCAGCGCCAGTACGTCTAGAGGCTCTTCCACGACGCATATACGAGTGCGGTCACGCCGTTCGTTAGTGCAGACCGCACAGACCGGGTCTTCAGTGATGTTGAGGCACTTTGAACAGAGGACAATTCGGTCCTTGACCGATATCAATGCCTCGGCCAGCGCTTCTGCCTCTTCACGTGGCATACGGATCATGAAGTATGTCAACCGCTGCGCAGATTTGGGCCCAACACCGGGGAGCCGACTGAATGCCTCAATGAGACGTGCGACGGGTGGAGCCGCCGATGGGGTGGAGTTAGAGTTCATCGGTCCGGACGCCCTGACCTTCTTTAAGCGTTCTGGGAATGCAATCTGGGAATTAGTCTGGGAAGGGTCGTTACATAAGTCCGGGGATGTTCAATCCGCCCGTGATGGCGGACATCTTCTTCGCCGCCTCCGCCTGTGCGGTGTCCATAGCCTCGTTAACTGCGGCCATGACAAGGTCCTGGAGCATTTCGATATCTTCTGGGTCGACGACTTCGGGCGCGATCTCGATCGATTCAACCTTGGAACCGCCAATGATCGTTACTTTGACGACACCGCCGCCGGCCGTAGCCTCGGTGCGCGCCTCGGCGAGCTCTTCTTGGATCTTCGCCATCTGAGCCTGCATCTGCTGGGCCTGTCGGAGCATGTTTTTGTTCAAGTTAATGTTTCCTTGCGCTGAGTTCTCAACTCCGGGTTCGGTGAATTATCCCGACGGGTCAGGATCTGTCTCTCCTGAACGTGTCTCCATTGGATTCGTTTCGGGCGGACTTATTTTCGGTAGGTCTGGAGCGGGCTGGTTGGTGGGTTCCGCGGGTGGAGTATTTGTGTTGCTGACGGTTCCTTCGTCGACGATGCGAGCGCCCATTGTTACCGCGAGCCGTACGATATCGCTGTCCATCGCCATCGGCGTTCTTTTGGCGGCTCCATTCGCGTCCCGACCGGCGATAACGACCTTCAACTTTACGTCATACGCCTTTTCTACGGCCATCTCGATAGGACCTCGGCCGCGTGGATCGGCCAGTTCTTGTGCCACGCGGTTGTCCATCGATTGCTGACGGAAAGAAAGACTGAGTATGTCGCCATCAACCTTTGCTTCCAGAACGCCACGCAGTATTGCGCCGAGAGTGAACTGCGCGCCCCGGGTACGGGCGAGTTCTTTGATGACACGGTCCCATCGTTCATCCTGTGGTGGTCTGACGGGCCTGGATTCCCGGACGGTCTCAGGTGGTCTTACCGTTGAACCTTGAGCCGGCGCACCTCCACCGACCGGGGCCGGCTGTCGTGGTTTGCCTTGCGGGTTGGACGGGGTAGGGGAGGGCTGAGGCCGTCTCGTTGGCGCCGGTCCGGGTTGGGCCGCCGGTCTTGAGCGAGCAGGGGCGGTCGGAGCAGACGCCGAGACTATCGCGGCGGCGACGGGCGCCGCGGGCCTGTCAGCAATAGCGTTTAGTAGTGCGATCTCAAGTGGTAGAGGCGAAGATGGGTTCTGTCTAAAGTCAGCCTTTTCCAGTTCGGTCACGACGTTTAAGAGCTTTTCAAGGGTCACGTCCCTGCTAGCGTCTGTTATCGCGTCCAGCGCGTCTTGCGACTGCCCAAGCGCGTCCTCGACCCCGGCTTTTACAAGTAGTCCCGCCCGCAGAACGTCGACCGCGCCGCTCCTTAGCCGGCCAATATCCGCTCCTTTTGCCGCTTCACGGTTGATGATTTCGAGTGCCGATTTCGGATTGGATTGCAGCGCCGCTACGGCGAGTTCGGTGCTTGATTCGGTATCGCCTAGGCCCAGAAGTTCAAGTGCTTGATCAAGGTTGACTTCCGAACCGTATGACACGGCGAGTTGTTCAAGCAGATTCTCGGCGTCACGGAGACTTCCATACGCGGTGCGAGCGATCAGCGTCAAGACTTCGGGATCGGCGTCGATCTCCTCTTCTCCGGCGATTTCTGCCAGTTTGTCGATCACGACATCGTTGGAAAGTCGGCGAAAATCGAACCGTTGGCATCGAGACAGGATCGTCGCCGGAACGCGGTGCGTTTCGGTGGTAGCGAGGACAAATATCACGTGCGGCGGTGGTTCTTCCAGGGTCTTGAGGAGGGCGTTGAACGCATCTCCACTCAACTGGTGGACCTCGTCGATCACATATACCTTGTACTTGCCAGAACCCGGCGCGAAACGGGCCTTGTCACGCAGGTCCCTGATGTTGTCGATCCCGCGGTTCGAAGCTGCGTCGATCTCGATCAAATCTAGCATGCGATTTTCCGTGACCGCCACGCAGTTGTCGCAGCCGCCGCACGGCTCGCCGTCGCGCTGGTCGATGCAATTCAGTGCCTTGGCTAGAATTCGTGCGGTGGAGGTCTTTCCCGTGCCGCGTGGGCCGCAAAGCAAGTACGCGTGGGCGACGCGATTTGTCCGCAACGCCTGCCTTAGCGTTTCCGTTACGTGATCCTGGCCCGCTACCTCGTCAAATCTCTGAGGGCGCCATTTTCGATAAAAAACTTCGTTGTTACCGGTCATCGATCGGGTTCCCAACTGTATCGGGCCTGTCTGAACGGTCTGGCACCGCTGCAAGAATATCGTCCGTTTTCCCGAACATTACCCGGTGTTCCTCCGGCTTTGCATGATCGTAGCCAAGAAGGTGAAGTACTCCGTGTGCGGTTAACACCGAAAGCTCGTGGGCGACATCGTGACCGGCGGTTTCAGCCTGCGCAACGGCCCGTTCGTAAGAGATCGCAATGTCACCCAGTTCACCCGACTCTTCGCCATCGGCATCCGGCCAATTGAGCATTTCGGAATCACCAGAATCGGCTTCTTTGCCGTCGGAAGGATCATATTCACTGGAGGCGAGGATACTAGGCCCGGAGTTATCAACCCCTGTATTGAAAGACAGCACGTCCGTCGGTTCGTCATATCCCATGAACTTCAGGTTTAACTTACGCAACGCTTCGTCGTCCGTGATGATTAACGTCACATGGTCGGGCCCGGATACCAATTCGCGTATCAAGGCAGTCTCGGCCACGTCCAAGAGTAAACGGTCCAAACTGGCCGCCGCGAACGCTTGCTGAAATCTGGTGTCGACTTGGATATCTACTCTGGCCTCGCTCAATTCGTATTCACCATTCGTAACAGGGGGTTGGCGAGGGGTGAAACCGGGAGCGCTATGAGCTAGATCGGACAACTCGTTCAGCGCTCCTAACCACGTGCGAATAGTAGCACGCGTGTTCGAGAAACCTACTCCAGTTTGGCGGCGTTGTCGGCGTTCTCGGATATAACTCGTAATCGGCTGAACAATCGATCAAACGACTTGTCCTCGGAGGAGAGCTCTGAAGTGGCCAGGCGCGCATCCCTCAGGCGGTCTCGTATCGCAGGTGCTGCTACTTGCCCTACCTCAATGTAGGTACGAGCGTCGTACAGGGCTGCGACTACTTCTTCCCGGATCTTATTGCCTACGTAAATCGGTTGCGGCGGCCCGCTCATCTCTTCCGCCATCCGCACGGCGTCTTCGATCGATTCGAGTAACTCGGCCTGGCGGGCCTTGAGCTCCCATGCTTCAAATGATGATGTCATTAGCTGTTCCTGCTTTTCTGGAGTCTCCATGCCTGAAACACCGACAGGTACACAGCGGATCCCATGGTCGCACCTATGCCGTCGATCAATAGATCAATCAGTTCCACGGATCTTTCGGCGATGAACCACTGGTGTGCTTCGTCGCTGAATGCGTACAGTACAGCTAGCAACATGGCTTTCTGTCCGGTCGATCTGAGCATTATCGGGTCTACCGCGCCCGAGTTACTCGGAACTTTTACTGCCAGAATCCAGCGCATGATGAGTGCGCTTAGCACGAAGAACTCGATGAAATGAGCGAACTCATCCGTGTACGGGCCAACTACTCCTATTCCCAAGGCCGACTTGTGTATTGAACTTTCTTCGATCGTCGTGCCGGTAATTTGAGAGACGGCGAATATAGCGGCCATAACCGCGAATACGGGCAAGCCATATCGAACGAAATAGATCGTTTTATCGAGCCCGGATGGTTTTTCTGGCGATTCGGTCGACATCAGTTGAGTTGATTACCTTTGTTTAGCGGAGCTTTGATGCGGTTTTATTGGAGTGGACTACCAGTCGAGGTCGAACACCTTTTCGATCGGCGTCCACCAGTCATTGGCTCCCGCTTCTGGAACTTTGGACTGGAACGTGGACATCAGGTCGTTCCACTCCTCGGCCCGGGGATTGGCATTGGTATACGCCTGAAAGTCCCGTTCGGGCACAAAATCATCTGGCGCGGTGTAGTACATGAACAAGTGCGTACCGATCAGGAAAATCTCCATCTTTTCGAGACCGATCGAGCGAAGTGACTCCAGAACCTCGGGCCATACATTGCGGTGGTACTCCTTGTACTTCGCTATCTTTACGGGATCATTTTTGAGATCCAGGACCTGTGCGTAACTCTTCATAATCTTGGAACACCAAGCGGGTTGTTTATTTGACTCTTCAACTGAATCAGAGCGGGGCGGTAGCATACCGCGCAGTGAATCAACCGATTCGCCGCCGGAACTTCAAAATGGTTTCTGTGGGCAATTCTTTTCAGTGATTTCAAAGGTTAGAAACATGCAACGAGTCGGGTTCCTCCTTAAGGTGCGGGAAGATCGTATAGACGACTACAAGGAGCATCACAGGCACGTGTCACCTGAAATGCTGGAGGCTCTTTCACGGCATGGCTGGCACAACTACAGCCTGTTCATGCGGCCGGACGGATTGATGTTTGGTTATGTTGAGGTGCCAGACAATTTTCAGGCGGCCCTCGACGGGATGGCAAAAGAGGACGCAAACTCACGATGGCAGGCACTTATGGAGCCGTTCTTTGAATCGGCGGACGGTGGCAGGCCGGATGAAAATATGGTTCAACTTCAAGAGGTGTTCCATCTCGAGTAACCAGAGAGCAGCGGTGGAATGAACGTGATTTAGCGGCCCCCGGCTTAAGCTAGTTGATAAATCGAACTAGATTTGTGCAATCGTTGTAGAAACGGATGGAGAACACCAGCATTGAGCGATGTCGATAACTTGATCTCGGGAATTGTGAAGGAGATCCACTCGCGGCCTGAGAAGGCCGTCATTGTTGTTACCGGGGCAGGAATCTCGGCCCTTGGCTGGCTCTTCGATCAGGGCGGCGCCTCCAGAACAATTCTCGAAGGGCGGGTACCGTATTCGATCAGTTCGCTCAACGAATTCGTGGGAGTCGATGCCGAGACGCACGTTTCTCGAGAAGAAGCGGCACGGATGGCTGATAGCGCATATGAACGAGCGCTACACCTGCGGGCAGATGATGACGATTCGCCGGTGATCGGCGTGTCCTGCACCGCGACCATAGCGACCGATTACACAAAGCGCGGGACGCACCGGGCATGCTGCGCACTCCGGACGGCGACGCGGAAAACCGATTTCACGGTCGAGTTCGACAAAGGGGCACGCGACCGCATCGGCGAGGAAAATGTCACGAGTAGGCTGGTTTTGAACCTGGTCGCGCTTGGCAACGGGGTTGTATCGAAGCTCGATCCGGGGTTGCTGCCGGGCGAGAATTTGAACGTGACCGATGAACGACTCTGATCATCGTTTTGCCAGCGTCATGGCTGGACGTATTGGGGTCGTTACCGTTGCGCTGGATGGCACGATAAGCGACGGCGTGGCTGAAGGGCTGACGGTTCTCCCGGGCGCTTTTAACCCGCTTCACCGAGGCCATGAAGGGATGCTTACGGCCGCGATGGGGATCACAGGTAATGCGGGCGTGTTTGAGCTATCCATCGTGAACGTGGAAAAGCCGGAGTTGCCGGAGGCTGAGGTCCGCGAGCGGATATCGCAGTTTACCGGCCGTTATATAGTGCTCATATCGCGTGCGCCCACCTTTTTGGAAAAGTCGCGCATTATGCCCGGGGCATCGTTCGTTATTGGCTACGACACCGCCGTACGACTATTCGATGATCGTTACTACCCGGCGTACCAGCGAGAGATGGACCCGGAGAACACGGGCTCGGCAACGCTTGCTGCGATGTCAGAGATCAGGCGAAATGGCTGCAACTTCATCGTTGCCGGACGTGTCACTCGGTACGGTTTTAAGACCGTGCGGGATCTAGAAATCCCGGATGGCTATCGACCGATGTTGCGTGGCATTCCAATGGAGGAGTTCCGAGAGGACATCTCGTCGACACAGATCCGCCGGTCTTTAGAAACCGACTAACGGATCGCCGCCGGGTCTAAAACAACGTTCCCGGAATCAGAGTTATCTGGCGGTACCAGAAGTGCGCCTCTGCCTGAGTCGTCGTGCACGTCCAGATCCGAGTTAAACATCTCCGTCCACCCACACCGGAAGTTTACGCCGCGATAAACTCGTCCGTTTTAAACCGCGGTCGGTTCCCTTGGACTGAACAGAGCGAAGGAACTGGTGTAGCCGTGCAGGAAGGTTGAGCCGCCGACTGGTCCGATCTCGCCGTTGCAGAAGAAGCCTGTTACTGGCATGGAGCCGACCACGGACTGGAACAGGTCAGTGTCGTGGTCAACCCGCCCGAACAACCGTTCACCGCGACCGAGGCCGGAGAACAACAGAGCGCCTGATGGCGCAGTATCCGGGTGGTCGTTGGCGTAGCGCATAAGACTCGCGCCGAGGCCATCGCTGGCAGATGTGGCGTCGTGAACGTGGAACTGTACCACCTGGCCCTCACGAATTTGCTCACCGACGGCAAGTGCCCCGTTGTCACCGTCCGCACCGATTACGTTGCGGATCAGGAAATCGCCCGCCTCGAACTGATCTTGGAACGGGTCCATCAGGATGCCGATCTGCAACGAGCGCCTGATCAGTCGTTTCTCTCGTTCGTCACCCTCGTCAAACAGGCTGCGCAGAATGTCGAGAGGAAGCTCACCATCAAGTTTCGTGATCACGTTGTCGTTGGAACCTGTTACGACCATAGCTGTCCCG
>JAAZYK010000062.1 GCA_014239685.1 Dehalococcoidia bacterium
TCCTCTACCCGTGGGCGGTGAGATACGGCGTCCTGTCAGAAACCTTCGGCTGGATAGTACTGGCGGAAGTGTTGGTGTTCCTAGCCGTTGTCACGCTTGGATACGTCTATGCATGGCGCAAAAAAGCGCTGGAGTGGGTGTAGTTTGACTACCAATAACCCGTACGACGCACAGGTAATCCCGACGCCCGAGCACCCACTTGCTGAACTCACATGGGATCTCGACCGGGCAGAAGGACAGGTCGTCACGGAGATGCGTGACACGCACACTTCGCCGTACCCCGAACCCCTCCTCAACACTCCAGACGATCTCGACCGCAACGTCGCCGTCACTTCTCTGGACACGCTGCTCAACTGGAGCCGCAAGTCGTCCATGTTTCCCATGCAGTTTGGCCTCGCCTGCTGCGCATTTGAGATGATCGGCTCAGCGATGTCCCGGTTCGACATCTCCCGCTTTGGTATGGAAGCGATGCGTGCTTCTCCGCGGCAGGCCGATCTCATGATCGTCGCAGGCACGGTGACCTGGAAGATGGCCCCCGCACTGCGCCGACTTTACGACCAGATGCCGGAACCCAAATGGGTTATCTCCATGGGCGTTTGTGCTACAAGCGGGGGGCCGTACTACGGTTCATATTCCGTTGTGCCGGGCGTCAACCACATTGTGCCCGTAGACGTATACGTTCCCGGCTGTCCGCCGCGTCCGGACGCCCTCTTGTACGGGATCATGGAGTTACACGAAAAGGTAAAACGTTACAGCCTCTCGGGCACAACTGCCGGGGCAGAAGAGGTAACGGATAACCAGTAATGCCTGCCAACACGGCGTTTGACACGTCCGGCGAAGATCTGGCGGCGCAGATCGAAGCCATCGCCTCCAGTGCTGTAACCGGAAACGGTGATACCGATGTATGGGTGTCTTCATACCGATTGCTTGACGTAATGGTTGGGTTGAAAGGCGCCGGCTACGAAATGTTGATCGGCGTGACCGGGGTCGACTACGTCGGGTATTTCGAGGTCGTCTACCATCTCCTCTCTTTAAGCCAGAACCGACGTGCGATCGTCAAGGTCAAATGCGGCGAGGGTCGTATCGACCCGGTGATGCCGTCGGTCCTGAGTGTGTGGCGTGGAGCGGAACTGCAAGAGCGTGAGGTACACGATCTCATGGGTATCCGTTTCGAAGGCCACGACGATATGAAACGAATCTTCCTCTGGGAGGGATTTCAGGGCCACCCGCACAGAAAGGATTTTCTGTAGAGCCCACCCGTGATCGCGTGTCGTCACTGACGCGCAGCGGGAGCCAGATCTCACCATGCCTTTAAAAACCGAACCTATAACAATCAACGTCGGGCCACAGCACCCGAGCACGCACGGTGTGTTCCGGATGCGCGTTACCTTCGACGGCGAAGAAGTTATCGACGTGGAGCCGATCTTCGGCTACCTGCATCGCGGTTCGGAAAAACTGGCCGAGTCACGCACGTACACGCAGATTGTTACTTTGACGGACCGCATGGATTACGTGGCGTCCATGACCAGCAACCTGTCATTCATCTTGTCGGTCGAGAAGCTCTCCGGCATCGATCCGTCCCCACGTGGCGTGTGGCTCAGGATGATCGCCGCAGAGTTACAGCGGATCGCCTCTCATCTGGTCGCCACGGGATTCTTCCTGCAAGACCTCGGCACCCTCGGCACGCCGCTCATCTACATGATGAGAGAGCGTGAAACCATCCTTGAGCTGTTCGAGCGCCTATGTGGAGCTCGGATCACCAACAGCTACATGCGTCCGGGCGGCGTGTTCATGGACGCGCCAGATGATTTCTGGCTGGCTCTGGACCGATTCCTCGCAGACATGCCTCATCGCATTGATGAATACGAAGACCTGATCAGCGGGAACGAGATTGTGGCCGTCCGTTGCGACGGAGTAGCGGTGGTCGATAGTCAGACACTGATTGATGCCTCTATCACTGGGCCAATGTTGCGCGCCTCCGGTATCGACTGGGATCTGCGCAACCGGCAGCCATATGAGTACTACGACCGGGTCAAGTTCAACCGGCCCCTCGCTACTGCAAGTGACAACTACGCCCGGTACATCGTGCGCATACACGAGATGCGTGAGAGCCTCGGCATCATCAGGCAGTGCCTTGAACAGATCGAGCCCGGCCCGGTACGTCCGGAGTCGGTTCCGTTTCTAATCCGGCCGCCGGCCGGTGATTCTTATGTAGGCACCGAGAGTCCGAAGGGCGAACTAGGCTTTTATCTCGTGAGCGATGGCGGAGTTGCGCCGTACCGTTGCAAGGTACGCGCCCCTTCTTTAATCAACCTGACGCTTCTTCGTGAGATGTTGATCGGCGACAAGCTCGCTGACCTGTTCGTCACGTTTGGCAGCATTGATATCAATATGGGGGAGGTCGATCGCTAATGCCAGATCCGTTCGACAGCATCCTCTACAAGTACGTCTACTGCACCCTGTCGTCCACCGACGATGTGGCCTGTGCTGGCTCATGTTTGTTCGGCGGCGGCCTGCTTCCAGGCGGACTGGAGTGGCTCGCTTACGTGCTGACAGCGGTGACGATAGTCGCTGTCCTCATCAACGCCATCCTCGGCGGCGTTCTGATGATGATCTGGGGCGAACGACGACTACTCGGGCGGTTCCAGGGCCGTACAGGTCCGAACCGATGGGGACCGTTCGGACTGCTAACGCCAATAGCGGACGCCGTCAAAACCATGTTCAAAGAGGACGTGATGCCGACGGTATCGGACCGTCTGGTGTTCACGGCTGCGCCTATTCTCATGCTGTTCCCGGCGTTGCTGATCTACGCCGTTCTACCATTCGGTGCAGGCACATGGCTCGCCGATATCAACGTAGCGCTCCTGTTTATCATCGCCATCGGCGGCTCAAACGTTCTAGCGATAGTGGCCGCCGCGCTTGGCTCCGGCAACCGGTACGCCATGTTCAGCGCTATGCGTTCGGTCGCCATGCTCATCAGCTACGAGATACCGCTTGTCATCTCGCTCATCGGCGTACTAATGCTGTCCGGGTCTCTCTCGCTGGTGGCGATAGTCAATGCACAGACCCTTCCGTTCTTCATCGTGCAGCCGCTCGGCTTCTTCGTATTTCTTGTGGCGTCCATGGCGGAGCTAAACCGGACACCGTTCGACGTCGCAGAGGCTGAGTCTGAGATCGTCGCCGGGTACATGACCGACTACTCCAGCATGAAGTTCGGCCTGTTCTTCCTCTCAGAGTTCGCCGCCACCATCGCAACCAGCGGCGTCATTACCGCGGTTTTCCTCGGGGGATGGCACGGGTTCGACCCGATACCTTCACAGTTATGGTTCATCGGCAAGATGGTGGCCGTACTGGCCGTCATCGTCTGGATCAGGGCGAGCTGGCCGCGGCTTCGAATTGACCAGATCATGAATTTTGCATGGAAGGCGCTGTTTGAGCTTACCCTGATCAACCTAATTGTCAGCGGCATCCTGCTCCTTATATGGCCGTCGCCGTCGACTACCGAACTTTGGTACATGGCCGGCATCAACTGGGGCGTTTTCCTTGCCTCGATTTACATCTTCGGTAAGGTTCTTGGACCAAAGCACGATCCCGTGAAGGCTGGCAACATCCAGCCTGATGTAACGCTTTCGAACTCCGATGCTCCAGCTCTTCCGACCGGGGGTGGCGACTAATGATTTACGGATTTGGACTCGCCAAGGGAATGGGCGTCACGCTCAAGGCGCTCGTTGGTCCGTCGTTCACGGTTCAGTATCCGGACCGCAGAGTCGGGATCATGGGTGCCGCCAAGGCGGCCGGCATCAGTACTCCGAGCCTCTTATTCAAACATCCGATCAAAGCCCTACGGGCAGTGCTCGGTTTTGAACACATCGCCGTTATGCCAACCCAGTCCCCACGATTCAGGGGCAATAATTTCACCTGGTACGAGGATCGTTGCACCGGTTGCGCGAGCTGCGCCAAATACTGCCCGCTCGGCATCATCAAAATCGTGACTCTTCCCGGCGGCATCAACGTGCAGGAGGGCGAGAGCTACGCGATTGAGACCTTTGACATCGACACAGGACGCTGCATGTTCTGCGCCCTCTGTGTGGAGGCCTGCCCTTACGACGCCCTTCACATGGGGTCTGAATTTGAACGCTCCAACTACGTCCGCATGGACCTGGTCCTTACCAAGGAAGACCTGATCGCCGCGCCAAAGCACCCGTCCACGTGGTTCCGCCCGCAAATGGAAGAAGCGGGTTACTCGCCGTTTGCCGAGGCGCTCGAAGATATGAAGAAGGCGGGCCGGCACGAAACACCGACCGTTGACGAACTTACGAAGACCTGGGTCAAAGATCGCCGAACCGATGAAGTGGTGGAAGACTAATGGACGGAACGATAGACGTCGTCTTCTGGATCATGTCCGCCGGCGCGATCGGCGCGGCTTTGCTTGTGGTGACCGTCAAGGACGTTTTCCGTGCGGCACTGGCACTTGCGGGTTCCTTTCTAGCGGTCGCGGGGATTTTTTTCCTTCTACAGGCCGAGTTCGTGGCCGTCGCCCAGATACTTGTGTACGTCGGCGCCATTTCGATTATTGTCGCCTTCGCAATCCTGCTAACCCGCGACATGGGACAGGGCAACCAGACACAGAGCAGTAGATTTCTGGTAGTCGGTGGCGGCGTGATGGCCGCATTATTTGTTCTTGTGGCCGGGTTCGTCGCATACGACACGACCTGGTCCGATAGAGACGCGGAGCTTCGGGACAACACGATGGCCGCTCTGATCGGTCAGTACGAGGAGTCGACCGACGCGTCCGGAGAGACCATCCTCATCGCATCAACGGACGCCGATAAAGCCATGAGCGGAGTATTTAGCGATTCAACGGGTTGGCTTGGCGGACTGTTGGTACGGGACTACGTACTCGCGCTTCAGGTTCTTGGGGTACTGCTGCTTGCCGCCATCATCGGATCTATAGCCCTCGTCAGAGAGCAGGCGACGAAATGAACCTGGAGAACGTACTGCTTGTCTCCGCGATCATCTTCGCAATCGGCCTTTATGGGGCGATGACCCGGCGTAACGCCATCATCCTGTTAATGTCGATCGAGTTGATGTTCAACGCCGTCAATATAGCCGCCGTAGGGTTCTCTCGATACACAGTCCCTACCGCCCTCGCCGGAGATCCCGTATCGGTTACGACTGACATGGTTCAGTCCGCGCTGTCCGGCCACATATTTGCCCTATTTATCATCGCCTCAGCCGCGGCGGAAGTCGCACTCGGTCTGGCGCTTGTTATCGCCATATACCGGCAGCGCGAGACCGCAGACGTGAGTGAATTGGACACGTTACGAGGATGATGTCTTTCAAACGTAGTTCCTACCAAACAACAACGCCAAATGAGATGCACGCCTAGTGTGGGTTGAGTACAAGAAAACGGCGAACCTATTGACCGCCGAAATGTGGAAGAACCTTCTAGAAGGCGAAGGCCTGCCGGCCAAGATCCTTCCAGAGGGGGACATCCTTGACTGGGGCGAGCGAGTCCCATTTCGGGTATTCGTTCCGCTGAACCGCGAGCACGTTGCGGACGAAATTCTGAGGAAACTGTAGAGCGTGAATATCTCAGAATTCGCCGTCTGGTTGATCGTACTAATTCCCTTCGGATCGTTCCTTGTGAACGGTCTCGTCATACGACCGTTCCTGCCGAGATACGAGCGGCTTGCGGGCTGGGTGACCATTCTGTCTCTGGCGATTGCGTTCGGGCTATCGATCATGGCCTACATGACGGTCAACGACGCCCATGGCATGGTCGATTTCGGTACGCACGAGTGGCTCAGCGTGGCGGGACTCACGCTGAGCGTCGGCATACTGCTAGATCCGCTTACGGCTGTCATGCTGATCGTGGTGAGCGGCGTCAGCCTTATGGTTCAAATCTACTCACAGGGCTACATGAAGGGCGACCCGAGCTACATCCGGTACTACGCGTTCATGTCGCTCTTCACGGCATCTATGCTGGGGCTCGTCACGGCACGCAACATCATCCAGTTGTTCGTGTTCTGGGAACTCGTCGGTGTTTCCTCATACCTGTTGATCGGATTCTGGTTCACAAAGCCTTCCGCAGCGGCAGCGGCCAAGAAGGCGTTCCTTGTTACCAGGCTCGGAGATTTCGGCTTCCTGATCGCGCTGCTGGGTCTGTTCGCACAGGGCAACGATCTCCTAGATATTCCCACGATGTACGCAATGGTTGGGACGATAGGAACGACGGCTGTAAGCCTGATAGCGCTCGGTATTTTCGCCGGCGCTGTTGGCAAATCGGCACAGTTTCTGCTGCACACCTGGTTGCCGGACGCCATGGAAGGCCCGACTCCCGTCAGCGCACTCATCCACTCCGCGACGATGGTGACCGCGGGTGTATTCCTCGTAGCCCGGATGTTCCCTTTATTCGATGCCTCCAACTACATGATGGAAGTGGTGGCATTGATCGGCGCCTTCACGGCTGTGTTTGCTGCTTCAATGGGTCTCGTAGCGCACGATATCAAGCGTGTGCTGGCGTACTCAACCGTCAGCCAGCTCGGCTACATGATGCTGGTCCTCGGGCTCGGCGGATACGTGGCCGCAATATTCCACCTGTTCACCCACGCTTTCTTTAAGGCGCTGCTGTTCCTGGGCTCCGGCTCGGTAAATCACGCCACCGGTACCTTTGACATGCGTTACATGGGCGGCCTTCGCAAGGTCATGCCGTGGACATTCACGATGATGGTGATCGGCAGCCTCTCGCTCGCAGGAATCTTCCCTCTCGCCGGATTCTGGTCAAAGGACGAGATCCTCACCCATGCCGCTGAGGTCGATTCCAACATCGGTTGGATCGCTCTTGGTGCCGGTGTTATCGCCGCGTTCATGACGGCGTTCTACATGTTCCGTGTCATATGGATGACCTTCGGGGGTACATACCGGGGCGGCGCAGAGGCTGAGGCCGCAGCAATAATTGCTGACGGCGGAGAAGCTCCAGAGGTCCATGGACATCCGCACCTCGGCGAGTCCCCGTGGGTGATGCTGGCTCCTATGTTGATCCTGGCGGTTCTCGCGATTGGCGCGGGCTTCTTTGCGAACCCGCCCATCGATATCGGCATCAGTGACAAGCATGAACTCGGACATTTCGTCACCGGCAACAAGAGCGTTTTCATCGACGATCTTGGGGACCATCACGCCGTCGAAGAAGCCGTCGAACACGCAGGAGAATCACCGCAGTTCAACTGGAACGTGGCGATCCTCTCATCGGCAGTGGCGTTACTGGGAATCTATCTCGCATATCTGATGTACGGCAGCAATAAGGTGTCCCCGGAATCCATGGCGAATCGAACCCGTCCCGTCTACACCCTGTTATATCGAAAATACTTCATGGACGAGCTATACGAGCAGTGGATCGTCCAGCGGTTCTTCTACGGGGGAGTCGTCCGGGCAACCGACTGGTTTGACCGGAGCTTTATCGATGCGGCCAACGTGCAACTTGGTATATGGACCAGCCGTGTCGGGAGAGGTCTCGGGCAGGTTCAGAACGGGCAGACACAGGTCGCTGGACTGGCTATCTCGGTCGGGGTCGTCGCCTCTATCGCAGCATTCTTGGTCTGGGGGAGTTAACTGATGAACTTCCAGATCGTTTGCAACGATATGAACACGAAGGAGGACGCCCTTGTTTGAGGGTTGGCTTTCTATAGTCGTGTTCCTACCCGCAGCGGCGGCGCTCGTTATAGCGTTGTTCCTGCGCAACGACTCTCAAATTCGATGGTTCGCTATCGGAGCCACAGTCCTGAACCTGATCCTTATCGTCATCACCTATGTTGACTACGATCGTGGCATCGGCGGGGTTCAGATGGTGGACCGGTATCAGGACTGGATTCCGATAGACGGTCTCCGGGCTGAGTTTCTCCTCGGTATTGACGGCCTGAGTGCACCGCTGGTGCTGCTCACGGGATTGCTGACCGCAGTCGCGGCGTTCGCATCATGGCGAATCACCTTAAGGGTGCGCGAGTACTTCATATGGCTGCTTGTTCTTTCGACGTCGGTGCTTGGTGTGTTCTTGGCACTCGACTTCTTATTGTTCTTTATCTTCTGGGAGATCGAGCTGATCCCGATGTTCATGCTCATCTCGATCTGGGGTAGTGGACGCAACCGCTACTCTGCCATGAAGTTTGTTATCTTCACGCTCGGTGGCAGCGCGTTCATGCTGATCGGGATACTGGCGTTGTTCCTCTCCTCGGGGGTCGACACGTTCGCCATGGTGTCAATACCCTCGGAAGGCATCGAAGGTATACCTGATCTGATCGCCGGCAAAGACCTGTTAATTCCGGCGGGAGTCATCTGGTTCTTCCTGTTCACAGCGTTCGCCGTCAAAATGCCGCTGTGGCCGGTCCACAGCTGGCTTCCGGACGCCCATACCGATGCGCCAACCGCAGTGAGCATTATGTTGGCCGGCGTTCTTCTAAAAATGGGCGGATACGGACTACTTCGTATATCGGTCGGAATGTTCCAAGAAACAAAAGGCTTCCAGGTACAGGACGTCGCATGGTTACTTGCGACATTGGCCGTCATCAGCATCATCTACGGGGCGATAGTCACGCTCCAACAGAAAGACCTGAAGCGGCTCGTTGCATTCAGCAGCGTTAGCCATATGGGCTTCGTCGTGCTTGGAGTATCGTCAATCGTAGGCGTCGGAGGCACCGTCACACACGCGGGCCTTAACGGGGCTGCCTTACAAATGGTCACTCACGGCACCATCACCGGCCTCATGTTCTTGACGGTCGGTCTTGTATACGATCGTGCCCACACCCGTTACATACCGGACCTTGGCGGATTGGCGTTACGTTGGCCGCTTATCACCATCTCGATGGTGATCGCAGGTCTGGCGTCACTTGGTTTGCCCGGCTTGTCCGGTTTTGTGGCCGAGATCACCGTATTCCTAGGAACGTACGAGGTATGGCCGTGGCTAACCGCCATCGGAGCATTCGGTGTTGTTCTCGCCGCGGGATACGTCCTTTGGATGATGCAACGTACGTTCTTCGGTCCAAGAAACGAACGATTCCAGGACATCGAAGATGCCAACTTCGTGGACATGATCCCTGTAGTGGCGCTCGTCATAAGCATCGTAGCCATCGGTGTGTTCCCGAAGTTAGTGACCGAGATGTTTAAGATCGGAATCGATAGCCTGGTGAGAATATGACCGCCCACGACCTCTGGCTGCTATCTCCCGAGTTGTCCGTAGCTGGACTCGCCGTACTGGTGATCATCGTCGACCTGATCATCGACAAAAAGACGCCTTTGATCTGGCTGGCAGCGATCGGACTACTTGTTCCGCTGGGCTTGACCTTGGGGCTCTGGTTCAACACGCCAGAGACCGAGATAGGCGTATTCGGAACCGTCACGGCTGACCGATTTGCGCTCTTCTTCCACTTCCTGTTAATCGGCACCACCGGCGCTGTAATCATCGCCGGCGCCACCTACTCTAAGAAATTTGTGGGTTTCCAGGGCGAGTTCCTGACGCTGGTGCTGTTATCGGTCAGCGGCATGATGCTGCTCGTAGCCTCACGTGACGTCATCACGGCATACGTCGCACTGGAACTATCCGCATTGCCTGCGGCTGCTCTAGCTGCGTTCCTGCGGACGGACCGCTCACTTGAGGCAGGGTTGAAGTTCCTGCTGTTAAGCGCATTGAGCTCCGCAGTACTTCTCTATGGACTCGTGTACCTTTACGGTGCAACCGGAACGACCGATATCTCAGGAATGCTTGAGGCCATCAACGGCATGACGGCGGACGGGGGCCGGGCATTCGGATCCAGTGCGATCATGCTTGGAGTCGTGATGGTAGTCGCCGGATTCGGCTTCAAGATGGCTATGGCGCCATTCCAGATGTGGGTGCCGGACGTGTACGAAGGAGCACCGACTCCGGTCGTTGCATTCCTATCCATCGCCTCAAAATCGGCGGCGTTTGCGATCGTTCTTCGCGTTCTATACACGGCGCTCGGCACGGAAGGATTGGCCGCTGACTGGTCCACCCTGATAGCGATTCTGGCCGCAATTACAATGACCGCGGGTAACCTGCTCGCCCTGTCGCAACAGAACATCAAGCGGATGTTGGGCTACAGCACCGTGGCGCATGCCGGGTATCTGCTTGTCGGTTTGGCCGCCGTGGCCGGTAACAGCGACAGCGCTGACTTCATTGCCGGGCCCCAAGGAGTCCTGTTTTACCTCGTGGCGTACGCCGTCACCAACCTGGCCGTGTTCTTTGCGATCATCGCAATCACAAACAAAACCGGCAGCGACATGATCAGCGGATTTGCGGGTATGGCCCGCAGGGCGCCGGTGCTTTCGGTATTGCTTGCGCTCGGACTGCTGTCCCTGCTCGGGATTCCTCCGACCGCTGGGTTCCTCGGGAAAATATTCGTATTCAGCGCCGCCGTGGACTCTGGCCTGGCATGGCTGGCGATCATCGGAGTCATCAACTCCGTGGTCTCTGCGTTCTATTACCTCAGGGTTGTACGTACGATGTTCCTCGACGAGCCTGAGTCAGAAGAACGTGTTACGGCGGACATTCCAGTGTGGGCAGCTACGCTGGTTGCATCCGCCGGTCTGCTTATATTCGGTATAGCGCCTTCATCGCTGCTAGAGTTCGCAAGGTACGCCGTGTTCGGCGTCATCACCTAGCGCTCACCAGACGTACGAAATGTCTCAAATTCAGAACGTGGTCATTGTTTACCATGCACTCCTCTCGGAAGCCGAGGACCTCGCTCGCGAACTATCGGAACGCTACGGCAATAGCAACTGGACGCTTCTCCCGGCCGAACCCGTCGCTGATCTTGAGAGCGGTGTACAAGGATGTGACCTTGTAGTCACCATCGGTGGCGACGGCACCATCTTGCGCGGCGCACATGCAGCAGCTCCATTTGCGATCCCCGTACTCGTGATCAACATGGGCCGCGTGGGGTTCATGGCAGAGATGGATGCCTCAGACGCGCTGAACGACACGGGCTGGTACCTGGACAACTGGGACTTGGATGGCACAGGACCTCGGATCGAAGAGCGGGCGATGGTACGCGCCACTGTGATCGACTCCACCGAAGCGCCATTTCACGCTTTAAACGATGTCGTAGTGGGCAGGGGAGCGTCCATTCGTGT